>JAAOXZ010000086.1 GCA_018221085.1 Candidatus Woesearchaeota archaeon | reverse complement strand
ATCGCCAATTCTTCTGGAAATAGTGATTCGATCTCCGTAATTGGCACATACTGGTTTCTTTAAAGCACAAGTAATTGTTTTTTTCTTCAGATTTAAGATAACTCCCACTGTAGCAGCAGAATTAACATTCAACATTAACATTTCGCTTTTAGCTAACGGTTTAACTTCGGATTCTTCTTTAGTTCCTACCACTCGCTTCAATAGATTAGTTTCTAAATTGATTTGATAATGTAATGGAGGTAGTTTTCCGGACAAACCCACCAATGAACCAGTTAAGGAATCCGATTTTACAATCGTAGGATCTAAAGTAGTAGCTAATGCCATGCTCCCTCCGGGAAGGATCTCTTCAACTGGAGCGCCACCAGAAAATATTTGTGTAATTTGGGTAACTAAAGGTTTCCAAACTTTTTTATTCTTCTCTTCTACTGAATAACCAGGTAAAATCTCGATTTCATCGCCAACTTTCAATTTTCCTTGTTTTACGGTGCCACCTAAGACTCCACCTTCTAACTTCTCGGGCTTAGTTCCTGGTTTGTTGATATCAAAAGATCTTGCTACCAACATCAAGGGGTCTTTTTTAACATCTCTCTTGGGACTAGGAATAAACTCTTGAATAGCTTCTATTAACACATCGGTGTTGACGTTAGCTCGAGCGGAAATAGGAATAATTGGTGCTTTAGCATAATCTGTTTCTTTTAAGAAGTCTTTAATTTGTTTATAATTTTTCAGTGCTTCTTCATGATCCACTAAATCAATTTTGTTTTGGACAATAATAATATTTTTGATACCAGCGATTTGTAAGGCCATCAAATGTTCTCTAGTTTGAGGTTGGGGGCATTTTTCAGTAGCGGCAATCAATAATATGGCGCCATCAACAATAGCGGCTCCAGAAAGCATGGTGGCCATTAACGATTCGTGACCAGGAGCATCAACCAAGGAAATCTTCCTTAAAGGCGTAGTTTTCCCATTACACTTTAGACAGACTTCTTTGGCAGTGTAGAAATTACATTTATCACATTTGTAAACAGTAAAATCGGCATAACCTAATCGGATGGTAATTCCTTTTTTCAACTCTTCAGAATGAGTATCAGTCCATTTACCAGATAAACGTTCGGTTAAAGTGGTTTTTCCATGATCTACATGACCAACTAAAGCAATATTTAGTTCTGGTTGAACAGTTTTATCTTTAGGAGTATCTTTGCTACCTTTCAGTTCTTTAGTTACTTTTTTAGCCATTAAGTAGCTTTGAAAGAGGACTCATTTAAAAAGTTTTAGGGGTTTTTTGGTTTATAACTTCCCTTCGCCAACCCAAACGTATTTCTTACGATTAAGCTTAACTTCTTTTAATAAATAGATTCCAAATAAAATAAAAAGAATACCCAAAAGAAATAAAATAAGTGGGAAAAAAATCATTGTCTTTATTGTTTTTTGACTAAGGTTATTTCGATGTTACTAACTCTTACATCTCGACCTTCTTTATTAGTAAATTCTTCGCTATCAATTTTAATACCAGTTACTTCCACACCGTTGTCTAAAAATCTTTTAGCAGACACTTCTGCCACATCTACGGCTCGACTAATAAATTTACCTCGAGCTTTAACCACTACTTCCGGTGTATTTTTAGTAGTGAATTGCATTACTACTGCCGTCACATAATTCATAAAAGGTTTGTTGCCAATAAAAATAGAGTTGTCGTCCACCATGTTAAAAACCTCCACGTTTTTTAATTCTTTATTACGCTTCTTTCTTCTTCAATCTAGTTGCGTAACCAGCAATCACGTTTCTTAATTTCTTACTGGGTATCTCTGCTAATTGGGCAATTATTTTCTTATTCTCATCAAAATCAGCAGTAAATTTCTCGCCGTAACTATCTAAAAGTTCTCTGGTTTTTCTCTTAGTCAGTTTAGTTTTAATCCTTCCCATACGAAGTTAAATTAGATGGCGGTTTTATAAACTTTTCTGTTAAAAGATATAGGT
>JAAOXZ010000085.1 GCA_018221085.1 Candidatus Woesearchaeota archaeon | reverse complement strand
TGGATTTCATGGTTTCATGAGATTTTTCATGATTAATTCAACTTTTTTAGAAAGCGTGAAGGCATTATCTTCACAATATTCTTGGAATTGTCGGTATACCTTAGAATCAAAACTGAGAGTGATTTTTCTTTGCATAGTTGAATAATGTGAAGGCAGTATTTAAATATTTCTATGTAAATAAAAGTATTTCTATGGATGTATGGGATAAGACAAAGAAGGATTTAATCAGTAACTAAATTTGGAGAAGGTTAAGAAAGAATAAACTATCTCTTTTTAATTTTCTTCTTGAGAATTCTTTCTAGTTTTTCAATTTCTTGTTTGGTATTAAAACAAATAGAATGTCTTTTTCTCTCAGTTTCTAATCTGCCGCCGTGAAATAGTTTATCTAGTTTGAAGATTTTTATTTCCGGATATTTGATGTGAACTTTAGAAGTTTTTTCCTTAGTTTTGCGATGAATAGAAATTCCGGAATGCGTAACGTGGTATTTTTCTTGGATGGGGTATAGAATGCGAAGTGAGTGGGTAACGATGATAAAGATTAAAATAAAAACTATGCTTAAAATTATGGCGGGAATCCACATTTGATCCGAAACAAGGTAAGAGAAGATAAAGATTAGGAGAACAAAAACTCCTAAAAGAATCGTTTCTGGTCTAAGAAGGAACACTTTTTCGTGGGGACAAGTCCATTGATGTAAGGTTTTCTTAGATTTTTCCATTTATGGGAGCTTTAGACATACTGACTAAAGATGCAATGAACATAATCGTGAAAAAAAGCATACTAACAATACCGAAGTTGAAACTAATTGGGTACACATAATAATAAGATAGCAGAATACCTAGGATAGCAGTAACCATAAAACTACCTTTTAATGGAACGGCGTGCCACTTAGAAACTTTTTTTATTTTTGATTTAACTTTCTTTTTAACCATGAACTATCACCTCTTAAAGATAAAAGAAGCCCCTTTAATTTAAAAACTTATCGACTAATTTCTGAGCCTGTTTTCTTTTTTGTTGATGTTGTTTCAAGAAAACAGTCATTTTTTTGATGAGAAGTTCTTTAAGTTCTCCAGTGAGCAGTTTCCCAGATCTGTAGTCATCATGGATTTTCTTTAATTTCTTATCGTCGGGTTCAAAGAAATATCTTAACATTTGGTAAGCAACATCCACATCAGGATTGCCGCCCTTTTTACGGTGTTCTTCTAAAGTGGGTTGACCACCAGAGAAAGCATATTTTTTTATTTTTTTAGCAGCTTCTTCTGGAGAATCTGTGAGGGCGATGTAGGATGTGGAATCACTGCTAGACATTTTTTCTCCTTTTAATCCAGGTAAAAATTTATGATACGTAGAACTTAGTTGAGTAAATTCAAAGGCCTTGATTCTACGGGAAATATCTCGAGCAATTCTTAAATGGGGATCTTGATCGGCACCAACAGGAATAATAGTTGGTAAGGATTTACCTTCGAACTCTGGAAGTTGAGGATGAAGCATATCGGCAGCTTGTAATAATGAAGACGTCATTTTCCCTGGGCTAATTTCTCCGTAGATGGCTTTGAATTCATTGAAAGTGGCGTGACGGGAAAGCATTCCAGCTAGCTTGTAATAAGCATTGGCCTTTTCTCCGTCTTTGGAACGTGCTGATTGAAAATAAAAATGACAGTTTTTCGGTTTTAGTCCTAGAGCGATGTAGTTAGTTAAGTATTCTTCAATGGCTAGTTTTCTTAATGCGGCCATATCTGGTTTTCTAGTAGTGTAGGCTTCTATATCGGCAACGGCGATGTAAACTTTAGCACCTAAAGATTGGTAGAATATTATCTGGTCGGCGACCATTTTATGGCCGAAATGAAATTTTCCAGAAGGCATTAAACCAGTCATCATGATAAAAGGTTTTTTTTGTTCAATAGCTTCAGCAACTCTTTTAAAATCACGATGAGCGAAAATGATTCCTCTTCTGAAGAGAGGATGCTGGTTAAATTTTTTAGGTAAATGTTGTAATGGTTGGAGTCCAAATTCTCGGATTAGTTTATCATAATCTATTTTTCCCTTAACTTCCCAAGGAGTAATTGTTTGTTTCACCATTTTTTATTGTTTCGGTTGCTGGTGTGAGGCCCGTTTTGCCTCTCAACTTCACCTCGTTTTATTCGGCTCAGGTCGAATCGTAAGCTCTGCGAGGCTAGTTGCTCTGGCAGATACACACCAGCACCACTTTTTTAACTGAACGGACAACTGATTTCTGTTTCTCCTTCTTCTAAACAAAGGATGTCGTTGTCAACAATAGAGTAATAATTGATTTCCCATTTATCTATTTTTTGTTTACAACAGATGGAATTGGCTAGATTCTGGGCCAAAGTATTGTAATCTGATTGAAGATTCTCTTTTTCGGTTTCTAATTCGGTGAGTTGAGTATGGAGTTCTACTTTTTCTTGTTCTATTTCATCGATTTCTTCTGTTTCCATATTAGAAAGATCTTTTTTGAGGGAGAAAATGTTTTCGTTGAGATTTTCTACATCTTTATTGGTGGCAGTTAAATCTTCCCGACAAGATAATAAATTATTGTTCAGTCGTTTATTTTCATCGAAAAGTTCTTGTTTAAATTTTTGGGTCTCTTCCAAGCCAGTTTGAGCGGCAACTAATTCTTGGTTAAGTTCGCTGATTTGTTCTGTGTATTCTTGTTCTAAAGAAGCAGTACCATAGCTAGTGATTAAAGGCCGCATTAGAAAGAACATAGCAACCACTACAAATACTGAGAGAAGAGTATTCCATTTGAATTTAGAGAAAATACTAGTTCCGTCCCTTTTTTCTTCCATGGCTTTGGAGATATTTGTAGATAATATAAAGTTTTCTTAGAAATCGACCATTATCTTTTTATTCTTTAAATCAATCTGTTTAATCTTCTTTTCTTTTTGTAACTCTTGTTTGATTTCCTGCCAGGTTTTGGTTTTCTTTAATTCTTGTACGATGTTTAATAATTTCTTTAGGGGTTGGTATTGTTGGTAAATGGTTTCGGCTTTTTGATTGTTTAATTCAATGTTGTCTTCCTGTTTAGCGATAGCTTCTTGCTGTCTGTTGATGGTTCTTTTGATAGTGTTGATTCTTTTTTCATATGGAGAGACCACTACAAAAGGAATTAAAGTATCGATGGCTTGATTATAAGATTCTGTTTTTTGTTTTGGTTTTTGGTCGGTCAATAAGATGGGAGTAATTTGTTCATCATAGATATATCCTTGTGGTTTTTTAATCTGCTGGAGTACTTGTTTGATAGTTTGAATAATCTTTTTGGTTTCCGCGGGGGAAGTTTCTGGTGGCTTTTGGTCCTTGTTTATTTGGGCTATGTTACAAATTTCTTCGGCATACAATCCTCCCAGTCCAATTTCGGTAGCTAAAGTAGCAGCTAGGTTTTTCTTTTGGCTGATTTTTACTATTTTTTGCAGTCCAGTTTCAGTTAAAGTTTTCCAATTAGTTAGAGAAGGAGGAAATTGGTATTTGATTTTAGGTTTGACGGTACGATCCTTGAATCTTTTTTGTTGAAAAGTAGCGATAGTAACATTTTGGTGATCAGTGAGAATGAGATTTCCTGGAGAGAAAAGTTCAATAATCATAGAAAAACGTTCTATCTTACTTGAAGAAATCTTTGATTTCTTTAAGTTCTCAAAAACTTTCAGTTTTCGAGACTCTAATTCAAAAATAATAATTCTTTCGGTATTTTTTTGTTCAATTTTTCTAATGAAAGCATTGTTAATGTGTTTTCTCAATTGCATACAAAAACTGGAGGGTTTGAGTGAAGTTTTTTTGGTTTTAGTAAGATTAAGAAATTTTCCTGGAACGATTCTAAGGAATTGTTTTCCTTCGGTGGTGTGTAGTTGAAAGAAGAACTGATTTTCTAAATAATAGATTTGAGATATTTTGCCTCCGACTAACTGTTGGAATTCGTTGGTTAAGGCGGCTAGTTCTAAGGAAGTTAATGATTTTTTCATATGGTTAGAAATTGTTTTTTGTTTTTTAAAACCACCGGTTTTTAAACCTTTAAAATGCGATTTTAAAGTTTAAATACTTTTAGGAAAAAAAAAAGGAAAGCGCTCGGTGGGACTTACGTGAGAGAAGCGAATGTACT
>JAAOXZ010000013.1 GCA_018221085.1 Candidatus Woesearchaeota archaeon | reverse complement strand
TGATTCTCGTTCTTCTATTGTAAAGTGTTTGTATTGCATACACTCATTCTACCAGAGTGTTGCACTTACTTGTTGAACTAAAGTGCTGGTCCATATGATATGATACACCTTAGACCTTGAAAAATATGAAAGGAAGGTATAATGGTAGCCATATGATAATATATGGATCCGTATTACCAGGAGCAGCAACCATTGCCCGTTCTGCTTTCCTGGTCGCCTCACTAACAGAAAGGGCAAAATACAAGATGAAGGTATTAGATTGGTATAAGAATCATGGGAACAATATTTCTCTAACAGCAAGGCATTTCGGCCTAGGAAGAGCTACTCTGCATCGTTGGATCAAGAGATTCAAGCATTATGGAATTACAGGGCTGAATGAGAAATCCAGAAGACCAAAGAATACTAGGAAACCTGAAACATCCTGGCTTGCTGTAATGAGGATTGTGCAGCTGAGAAAGATGTATCCTGCATGGTCAAAGTATAAAATAAAGGCTTTGCTGGAAAAAGAGAATATTCAATTATCAGCCAGTACCGTAGGAAGGATTATTAAGAGGAAGAATCTGATTAATAAGAAGGTATCGAGAAAGAGGAGAAAGGCTTCTTTGTCTCCGAAGGCTAGATTTCCTCACGGTTTACGCATATCTGAGCCCGGAGACATGGTTCAGATGGACGTCAAGCATATTATGCTGCCAGGAGGCAAAAAACTCTATCAGTTCACAGCTATCGATGTTCTGACCAAGCAAAGAGCATTAAGGGTCTATCCTTCCGAATCTTCTAAGAACGGATCTCTCTTTTTAAAGGAATGCTTAGCTTGCTTTCCTTTTCCTGTAAAAGCAATACAGACAGACAATGGATCATCCTTCTTAAAAGAGTTTGATAAGCTCTGCCAAGAGCTACCTATTCCTCACTACTTCACCTACCCTAGGAATCCTAAACAGAATAGTTACGTAGAGATATCTCATGAAGCAGATAAGAAGGAGTTCTATCAACAAGGCAATGCATGTTCTTTACTGCCTGTAATGCAGAGAAAGATTAAAGAATGGGAAGATATCTGGAATAATGTGAGGCCCCATCAAGCGCTTGATTACCTGACTCCTTCTGAATATCTTAGAAAGGTACAAAATAGTCGTATTCCCACTAGAGATGTTATCGTTTTACAAACTTAACTAGGTGTATCACATGTATCTGAACCTAGACACTAACGAAGCACACTGGAACATTGAATAAAATCAGGACCTGACACTTAGAGAATTATAAGTTTAAAACGTTAGCTTTAGCTCTGGGGGCGGTACAATATTAGAATTTAGCTTATGAAAGGCATTAAATTATTAAAACGAAAGTATTCTTTTGCAAATATTCATTAAATAATCTTTTCTAAATTTTGATTTTTTCTTGCAGCAACAATAATCCTAGCAATAGATATTAAGTTGGAAATTAAGGCAATTAATATTAATGTAGGAAATATTAAGCCTGTTATCCCTGCAAACATAATAAGGAGAAGTCTTCCTGGCCTTTTAAATTTAGGCCCATACCACACAAGTTTACGATTTGTTATGTCGCGGTACTTGGTAGGCAGATAATTAAGAAGTGCGAGTCCCATGATCGCAAACATTGCAATGGGCCAAACTAATGAATTTTGACTAATTACCCAATAACCATAAGCCATGCCAATTACAATCAACATGTCTATATAGCGATCAAATGAATCATCAAGCCAAGCACCAAATTTACTTGATAAAAACTTGAGTCTTGAGATTTCTCCATCGCAACCATCGGTAATTGAAGTTATCTGGGCCAATATCCCTCCTATAAAAATCCAGGGGAAGCTTCCTTTTGCAAAAAGAAGGGCGGATGAAATTCCAATCATTAAATTAAATATAGTAATTTGATTAGGAGTAAATCTGGTTTTTACTAAATACTTTGAAATAAATATAGAAACTTTTCGATTAATTATTTTTGATATCACTCCATCCTCGGATTTATTGAGATTCTGAAGAAGTTTTTTTTCTGCAAATTTAATATCTGCATAAGTATCGCAATCTGACCAAAATTTTCCTTTAATATTTAAAGTCCTCAGTTTCCCCTCTTTTGCAATAACTTTCATCCCATTGGTTAATGAATTTTTATTATCTGAAATAGTTTTTTGTAGAACTTTAAAAATATAAGGGGAGCACAAAAACATTCCAGTATCGTAAGCGTTATAAGTATCAAGATTCTTACCTATTGAAGCAACTTTATTATTTTTAACTAAAACTTTTGTGGTATCGCCTACATCTAAAACGGAATCTAAGTTTTTATCTATAGCAAGGGCACACTCGTTCTTTTTTAATTTTATTCTCATAAGTCTAAGGAGTGTTCGCCAGTCAAAGACATGGTCAGACATTAGAAGGATAAAATTTTCTTTAAAATAATCTTTTGCCTTAAGAACAGAAATTCCATTTGCCTTCTCCCACTCATCGTTCTGAATACAAGTAATTGAAACGCCAAAACGACTACCGTCGCCGATAGTTTCCTCAAGTTCTTTTCCCTTATAGCCAGTAATAATTACAAACTCAAAAATGCCTGCCTCTTTTGCTCCAAGAATAACTCTCTCAATAATTTTTAGACCAAGTAAACTCATGAGCGATTTATGTCGCCCACAAGTTACCAATTGCATTCTTGTTCCATTACCGGCTGCAATGATTAATGCTTTCATAGTTGTTTTCAAATTAAAAAGGCTGAGAACACGCATTCAGTTAGCTTAAACCGCTCTGTCTAATACCTCTAATCCTGGAAAAATGGCATAATGCCATTTTGATTAACCGTCAAATTAATCGACTACCCTTCTTAAAAAATAAGACTGGTTGGTCGATGAGCAGTTTATGTCGCCCACTTGTTTGCTTAGTTCCAACCCATTCGCCTTATAATAGCTTAAATTTTGATTTGTGTCAATAGAGAACCGCCCTTTCGGCGATAAGTTATACCTTTACCCTTATTTCAAACCTAATATATCTTCCACACTTTACGATAGGCAGGTTCAAACCTATTTTGAATAATTTGCTAGCTCTAAAACACTATCTAAAGCACTCTTAAGTTCTTTTATTCCAGTAGCCTCAGTCATATGTTTTTTACCTTTCTCAATAATAATTTTTGCCCCTAACTTTTCCTTAAAAACATCTTTTTGACTTAAAGGAACAAAGTGATCATCGTCTGAGAATATGGCTACAAATTTATTAGTGGATTCTTTAATTTTTTCGAAATCAATAGGTATTTCAAGCCAAGGCTTAGCAATCTCCTTAGACTCTTCATCAAGTAAAGCCTCCTTGGTAAGTTTAAACCAACCAGCGACAAAGACTACTCCACCAATTTTTTTATCTTCTAGTTTTTCTAAATATCTTAATATCGCCTGGCATCCAATACTATGACCAACAAAGTATGTGTTTTCATTTGGCTCACCAACTAAGTTTCCCATATAAGAAACCCAGGCTTTAATATTTGGTTCGTCAGTGTTGGGCATCTGGGGGAGAGAAACAAGAAAATTCTTTTTTTCTAATTCTTGCTTAAACCAAGGATACCATCCTTCATGAGGATGACCTTCCCAACCGTGAATAATAAATACTCTTTTTTTCATGTCTTTATCCTACCAAAAAACCGCCTACTTGGCGACCTTAATATACCGGGAGTCATGGACGACGTTAGAACTAAGATTATGAAATTAGATAAATATGTTTATATACCAAATTTAGCTCCGCACGTTTAATTTATCATATTCTGCTGAGCTTTTTTACAAACTTTATCTTTTTTTCTTTTTCTGAATTGGTTTAATACCAATGTTCTGCACTTTTCCTTTAAGCCGAGGGGGCTTACGTCTGAGTATTAAACGTTTAATAGCTAGTTGCTTACTTGGATTTTTGAATTTTTGAATTATTTTATTGCTCACGAATTCTTCTTTTTTAATCATATGTTTGATTCTACCAAAAAACCACCCTCTTTTAAAGGATGGCAACATCTGGGGGGATGGGACTATGTTAGAACCTTTTTTATTTAAAATACCCCGCCTTACTCGTTTTTTTCTTTTTGTTCTTCGTCAGATTTTTCTTCTATAGACTCGCTGCCTTCTTGTTTTTCTTGGAACGCTTCCTCTATTTTTATCTTTTGCTCCATCGTATCTTTTTCATTTTGAGATTCCTCGGGCTTTTTATCTTCATCATCGAAGTTTATACCTATATTTTCTGGCAAATCATTTGAGGTTACTTCAATAGCTTCTTGTGGTTTTAACTCTTTACTCGCTCTCCATTCCATATCAGAAAATTGTTCAAAATCTGATTTATTTAAAATATACACCAAACCCTTTTTTCCTTTAATTTTTTCCAAAGTTTCTCTTGATGCAGAAAATTTTAGTAAACCACCTTCATTCATACTGAATTCACTTTTGAAATTACCTTCTTCCACATTTTTAGAATTTACCACTGCTCTAAAAATAGCGACTTCGGCAAAAGGAGTAGCAACGATGCAGGGCTCTCCATCTTTCTCCATTTTTTTTGTTTTTTCATCCCAATTATTGGCTTGACGTGGTTCTAATATTTCTATCACAATAGGTGAACCATGAAAAACAAATTTTCCTTCTCTTTCTAAAGAGAGTAGTCTTTCTCTTGAACTTTCCCTTCCTCTATCTTCCAGCTCCGCCTCAATTCCATTGTCAAATTTTGGTTCAAATTTCTCTGGATTCATATTCCCCTATTCTACCAAAAAACTACCCTCTTTTACAAGGTGGTAACCTCAAACCACCATAGCCTGAATTAAGGCTAGTTTTTCTTTAAGAGAGTTAATGTATTGCCAATCTGATAGAATAATGTAGTTCGAATAAGAACTTTTTAGCTGCGGGGCTAGGATTCGAACCTAGATTGATAGATCCAGAATCTATAGTCCTACCATTAGACGACCCCGCAAAATTAAACCTTCAAATATTTCCTAACTGCAATCAAACTAGGAATCACGCCCAAACCAACCCCACTAACCGAACTAATCAAAACCATAGTCCAGAAATTATCCGTAAAGAAAGTAAATACGCTAAGACCAGTAAATAAAAACTCTATCTTGGGACTCACTATCCAAGAAAGCAAAGCTACCAACGCCAAAGAAATCAAAGCAGTAAAAAATCCAGCAATTATACCCTGAGTTAAAAACGGCCCTCTGATAAACCAATTTGAAGCTCCTACTAACCTCTGGACCTTAATCTCCTCCTTACAGTTATATATTGCTAACCTAACTGTGTTATAGACAACTAAAACAGCTACTATAGCAAAAATCAAAGAAAATATAATACCAAACA
This sequence comes from Candidatus Woesearchaeota archaeon, assembly GCA_018221085.1. GTDB lineage: Archaea > Nanobdellota > Nanobdellia > Woesearchaeales > GW2011-AR9 > JAAOXZ01. The sequence continues at coordinate 2,010 of JAAOXZ010000013.1, read as the reverse complement.
CATTAAAGCTGGAAGTCAAAGAAAAGATCCTTTCAATTACTGTCTTTCTTTCATAATAATCAACTTTCTCAATTATCTCCTCAAATTGGGGGCTGGCCAGAAAATCAACAACAGCCTGGTATTGGTCAGCTTCAAAAGCCTTAATGTTCAAAGAAGCTAAGAAAGGATTAATTCCCACCTCCTCAAGCGCCTGCATCAAAACTGGGTTATCCTTATATTTTAAGTTAAACTCTTCAAAAGCTTCATCTTTAGAGATATATTTAATTTCTTTTACTTCAGGAATCTCAGCAATCTCTGCTTTAAGCTCTAATATGTCGTCTTCTAAAACCATTTCTTTAAAATAGACTGAAACATCAACTTTCTCTTGTAGTCCTACAATCAAAAACTGACTAACTTCCTTAAAAAGAAAAAGTGAGCTAATAACAGATGTGGCCATTACTAAAATAAAAATAGTGGCTATTAATAATCCTTTGTCCCGAGAAAAGTTCAACCAACCTGAACGAATTAATCTTTTGAATGCAGTTAACATATAGTTTTAGATTATAAATTTACCTTTTTCTTCATCTCTAATCAACCTTCCCCCTCTTAATGTGATTACTCTTTTTCCTAAATAATCGACTACTTCTTTGTTATGGGTAGCTAAAATCACTGTTGTTCCAAGATCGTTTATCTTCAATAAAAGCTTAATGATGTCTAGGGTATGATATGGATCAAGATTGCCAGTTGGCTCATCAGCCAATATGACTTCTGGCCTGTGAACTAGGGCCCTGGCAATAGCTGCTCTCTGCTTTTCACCTCCAGAAAGCTGAGCTGGAAAGTTATTAGCTTTTTCTTTTAATCCAACGATCTCCATAACGTCTCTCACATCTCTTTGTATCTCAAGGTCTGAGGCTCCAATCACTTCCATTACATAAGCAATATTTTCATAAGTTGTTTTTGAAGGAAGTAACTTATAGTCCTGAAAAACAGCCCCAAGCTGCCTGCGCAAGAATGGCAAGTCCTTTCCTTCTAAACTTTGGATATCTTGGTTGTTGAAAAAAATATTGCCGCCACTTGGCTTTTCCTCAGCCAAGAGCAATTTTAATAACGTAGTTTTCCCAGCTCCTGATTTACCTACAATACAACTAAATTCTTTGGGCTTTATTTCAAAACTAACATCCTCTAATGCTTTAGTGTCAGGATAATACAGTTTACTAATGTTTTGAAATTTTATCATTATAGCTTTATTTCAGCTTCAATAAATTGATCTAATTCACCATCTAATACTTTCTCAACATTAGAAGCTTCAACCTTAGTTCTTAGGTCCTTTACTAGCTTATAGGGATGTAGAACATAGGATCTGATTTGATTTCCCCAGCTAGCAGAAACAACACTTCCTTTGATTTCTTTTAACTTCTTCTGTGCTTCTTCTTCTTTTAGTCGATAGAGTTTGGCAACCAAGATCTTCATTGCCTTATCTTTATTTGTACCCTGCAGTCTCTCTGACTGACAGGATGCAGTAATCCCTGTTTTCAAATGCGTTATCCTAATAGCAGTCTCTCTTTTATTTACATGCTGACCTCCTGGCCCAGAAGCTTTAAAAGTCTCTATATCCAAATCTTCTGGCTTTATTTTAATTTCTTCCTCAGTTTTTAGAATATTAGGTAAAACTTCAACTAGGGCAAAAGAAGTGTGGCGCAGAGATTTTGACGAAAAAGGAGAAAGGCGGACTAATCGATGAACGCCTGTTTCTTTTTTTAAAAAACCAAAGGCATAGCTCCCTTTAATTTCTAAAGTAACTGATTTAATCCCAATCCTTCCTTCGGGACCTCCGCCTTCGCCAAAAGACTGATGCAAAACTTTAACCTGAAACCTTCTAAAAACGCTGTATTTCTCGTACATTCTCTGCAACATTGTAGCCCAATCTTGGGCATCTTGCCCTCCAGCTCCTGAATAAATAGATAAAATTGCATTTCCTCTGTCATATTTCCCAGAAAGGAAAATCTGTGTTTCTGAACTCTTTAATTTCTT
>JAAOXZ010000084.1 GCA_018221085.1 Candidatus Woesearchaeota archaeon | reverse complement strand
GCCAAAGGGTGCGGCTAAAGAAATCAAAGATTTAATGCTTACCAGGTATGCTTGTTATTTAATTGCACAAAACGGCAACCCGCATAAAGAAGAAATTGCATTTGCGATGAATTATTTCGCAGTTCAAACAAGGAAGCAGGAGATCCTTGAAAAAAGAATCGCGGAATGGGAAAGATTGCAAGCAAGGGTGAAACTCAGTTATTCGGAAAAAGAACTTTTGGAAATTATTTATGATAGACAAGGAAGAGAAAAGAGTTTTAGCATAATAAGAAGCAAGGGGGATAAAGCACTGTTCGGCGGTTACACCACACGAGATATGAAAATAAAATTAGGCGTGCCTAAACAAAGACCTCTTGCAGATTTTTTGCCTACTATTACAATTAAAGCAAAGGATTTTGCGAATGAAATTACTGTGTTTAATGTAAAGAAAGATGAGACAATTAAAGTTGAAAAGACAATTGCAGAAGAACATATAAAAAATAATGAGGGCGTTAGAGGTTTATTGATAGAAAGAGGAATTAAACCCGAAGAATTACCTCCTGAAGAAGATATTCAAAAATTAAAAAGGCGTGTTAAATCCGAAGACAAAAAAACACTTCAAGATATTAAAAAATTGAAAAAGAAGATGTGAAACAATAAGACAAATCTTGACAAAATATTCTGCTACTATAATAGAGGAGATATATTCGCTTTGAAAATTTCTTGCAGTAAACTCTAGACCCTGTATCCTGCCTCATAATAAGGTATCAATTCACTGCCTAAGAATTTAAGCAAAGCGGTTATCACACCAAGGTCATCCAAATAACCAAACAAAGGCGCAACGTCTGGTATTGTATCAATTGGTGAAATGAAATAGATAAGCGCCGCAATTACAATTGCTTTCCGATGCCAGGAGACAAAAGAATCCTGCAGATACCTGAACAACGCCATAATATCTTTAGCGAAGGAGATCTTCTTCCCCACTTTCTCTAATTTGTACCAAAGATTTTCTTCCACATATTCTGCCTTCGGTTCATACTCTTTTTTAATTTCCTCTTCGCTTTTTTCTCCGAAATCGAGTTCACTCAAATCACCAAGGTCATCAAAAATAATTTCATCTTCTATGGTTTTATTTTCTTCATCCATTTTATTCTCCTTCAGAACTTATCACCAGAAATAACAGATTAATATGAGAGTATATTTTTTTCAGATTCAATATATTCAAAAATAGTGTATGCATCCGCTAAAGGCAATCTAACAATTTGTCCTAAGAAAGTTTATTCTAAATAACCAACAGATTAAGTAAGTTTGAACTCTTTAATATTTTTTAAAACAATGGCTGAAGATCACACAATATTTCTGCCGGGTTCCGGTAATCAATTCAATCATTTAAAAGCAAAAATTATCTTAAAAGATAAGGATATTCTGATCATTGGTTCCAACTCTGAGAAGATTGCACAAATGTTTTTAGATGCGGGAGCTAATGCTGTAACTATAATTTTAGATGAATATGATTCGTTAATGAATGCAAGATATCT
>JAAOXZ010000083.1 GCA_018221085.1 Candidatus Woesearchaeota archaeon | reverse complement strand
TATTCCTGCTTCAGCTACCACTGCTCCAGTGATTGCTGCTCCACTAACTACTGATTCTTCTGCGGGACCAGTAGTTTCTGATGGGGCACAAGAAATCACAAATAGTGTTATCAAGACCAACACCCCCAAACTTAAAAGTTTACTTTTATTTTTTATTTTCATTTTTTTACCTCCTTGGTTTTTGCTCTTTTGTAGATTGTCCAAATGTTACTAGGGTTCTTGTTGAGTAGTCTGGCAATCTTGGAGTTCTTTAGGTGAAGAACGTCTTTCAAATAAGAAACCAGACACTCAAGGATGCTCAATTGGTTGTTTCCAAAAACAGAAACTGGCACAGAAATAGTTCCAACAATTTCAAACGGAGATTGTTGTTTTTTAATCGCTCTTTGATAATTAGCCCAAATACTTCGTTCATTTCTATTGATTAAGAGGGAAATTTCGTGATAAGTAAGGTCATGTTCTTCTTTTAGATATTTAGCCAACGCTTCTGAAGGACTTAGTTTAATAAAAATTGATGCAGGAATTCTAATGACTGGTTTCTTCTCTTCCGAAGTTACTATTAATTGTTCGTCAGAATAATCATAATTTTCTTTTAATCTTTGAGAAACTTCGGTGAAAATTTTTAATAAAAATTCTTCTTCTGAATTTTTGTCCGATGTATGATTAGGAAGATTACTAATACCTCTATCTACACCTCTTTCTACGTTCTTCACCTTGCTAGGGAGAAGTTTCTAAGCGTTTATAAATATTTCCTTTTTTTACTACTAATGTGTCTAATATTTCCTTTTTTTTGTTATTAAATACTACTTTTGTGTGTTATTTTATTCGATTTTTATATTAAATAATACTTTATTGTTTGTGTTATCAAATACAATAAATGTGTATTTTTTAGTTATATATACTATTTTTGTGTTATTGTTCTTATATTTTTGTGTTTTTATTATGTCTTTGTGTAAGTATTTTATTCTTTTGTATTACTATTTACTATTTTTGTATCATGTCCTAGACTGACTGTGTTAATAATAGGTCAAAACTAAAGGTTTGTTTTTTAGTAACTGCTTTTAGTAACTTTGACTTTTAGAAAAACTCATTATCTCCAAAATATATATAAATGAATAAACATTACTTTTTTTATGGATTTCGTTCAGCAAATAGCCAAACTTTTAGCTAAAGAAGTTAAGTTTTCATTAAAGGATGTTTCTTCTTTACTTGCTGTTCCTCCAGATGCTAAATTAGGAGATTATGCATTCCCTTGTTTTAGGTTAGGTAAAAATCCCAAGGAAGCTGCTGATAAACTGAAGAAGAAATTGAAACTGCCTAAATGGTTATCTAGAATTGAAGTGGCGGGGCCTTATTTGAATTTCTTTGTCAATCCTGCAGTTCTAGCAGAAGAGACTTTGACTGAAATAAATAAAGAGAAAGGAAAGTATGGTTCTCAAGACAAAGGAAAAGGTAAAAAAATTGTGATTGATTTTTCCTCTCCTAATATCGCTAAGCCATTTGGCATTGGTCATTTACGGAGTACCGTAATTGGTAATTCTTTGTATAAAATTCATAATTTTTTAGGTTACAAAGCAGTAGGAATTAATCATTTAGGGGATTGGGGCACTCAATTTGGAAAATTAATTGTGGCTTACCAAAAATGGGGAGATGTATCGGGGTTAAAAAAAGATCCCATTAATTATTTATTGAAGCTGTATGTTAAATTTCATCGATTGGCGGAAAAAGATCCCAGTTTAGATGATGAAGCTCGCCGCTGGTTTAAGAAATTAGAAGACGGAAATAAAGAAGCGACGAGTCTCTGGAAGAAGTTCCGAGAATTAAGTCTGAAGGAATTTGAGAAGGTTTATTCTTTGTTAGATGTGGAATTTGATTCTTATCGGGGAGAATCCTTTTATAATAATTTATTAGACAAAACTATCCAAGACGTAGGACGAAAAACTAAAACCGAAATGTCGGAGGGTGCTTTGATTGTGGATTTAGAAAAATATGGTATGCCTCCTGTTTTGTTAAGGAAGTCTGATGGAGCCACCACATACCACACTAGAGATTTAGCAGCAGCATTTTATCGTTTGAAGAAGTATAGTCCAGAAAAATTGATTTATGTGGTGGGTTCTCCACAAAAACTAAACTTTGATCAACTGTTTAAGACTTTGGGACTTTGCGGCGTTGATGAAAAAAAGTTAGTTCATGTTTCGTTTGGCTTGTTTAGATTTCCCGAAGGGAAAATGTCTACTCGAAAAGGGAATGTTGTTTTGCTAGAAGATGTTTTGAGTAAAGCTATTGGATTGGTGGAAAAAATTATCAAGGAGAAGAATCCTAAACTGAAGAATAAAAAAGAAGTTGCCAAACAGATTGGTATTGGGGCAATCATCTTCGCGGATTTGAGTAACAATCGTCGGAGAGATATTGAATTTGATTGGGACCGGATGTTGTCTTTTGATGGGGAGACCGGACCTTATTTACAATACACCCATGCTAGGGCTTGTTCTATTTTGAGAAGAGTGAAAGGAAAGGTGAGCAGTAAAGTTAATTTTGAAACTTTTAATTTGGCTGAAGAGATGAAGGTGGTGAAATTATTGGGTGATTTTCCGGAAGTGTTAGGGAAAGTTTTAGAAAATTATATGCCTCATCATTTAGCTAATTATTTAATTTCCTTGGCACAGGCATTTAATGAGTTTTATCATAAATGTCCCGTTATTTCTGACCAGAAACACACTATGAAAGCTAGGCTGTTGTTGGTAGATTCAGTTCGGCAGGTTTTGGAAAACGGGCTGGGATTATTGGGAATTAAAGCTCCTAAGGAAATGTAAAAATGGTTTATACAAAATCAATTCTATGTCAACTTAATGGCGGGTGTATGGGCTGTTGTGGCCACAGTTTTGTTTCTAAGAAGAAAATTGAAGAAGCCATTAAGAAGAATACTTTAGAATTTATGGGGGTTGATTTGCGAAGTGAAGAAGAATTGATTGAGTTTCGGGATAGGGCTTTGCCTAGAGATTTGCGGGACGGCGTATGTCGTAATTTGATTGAGAAAGAAGGTAAGATATTCTGCCCGTTACATCCAGAGCAGAATGATGGGAGAGAGTTAAGAACTGGTCATTGCGATATCAATTATCTTTGCCGAACTGCTAGGGAATTTTTAAGTTGGTCCGAGGAGAAGCAGGAAAGGTTTTTGAAGTTTATTGATAGTAAGAAGTTAGATAACATAGAGTATTCCATGAAAATGAACGATAATTCTTTGTTTATGGAATTTACGGAAATAAATTAAAAAAAGCGCCTCCGGCCAGGATCGAACTGGCGACCTCGCGGTGACTGCTAGAGTTTAACAGCCGCGTGCTCTACCGCTAAGCTACAGAGGCATAGACCTCTTGAAAAGCAATTGATTTATAAATATTTTGGAGTATTTGCTTTCTAATGAAGATATTACCGGATATGGAAATAGTGGACTTGGGGTTATGGTTGAAAAACGAGAAGGTTTTGGTAGTCGGTGATTTCCATTTGGGGTATGAAGAGACATTAAAGGGAAAGGGAGTATTGATGCCTCGTTTTCAATTGAAAGATATTATAGAGCGATTGGAAAGGATTTTAGAAACGATTAATCCCGAGAAGATTGTAATTAATGGTGATTTAAAACATGAATTTGGTAAGGTTTTAAATCAAGAATGGAGAGATGTCTTAAAATTAGTTGATTTCCTGTTAGATAATTGTAAGGAATTGATTTTAGTTCGGGGGAATCACGATACTTTTTTATTGCCCATTGCTAGGAAAAGGGGAGTCCAAGTAGTTAATGATTATTCTGTGGGCGATGTTTTTATCTGCCACGGGAATGAAGTAAAAGAAACATCTGCGAAGAAGGTGGTAGTGGGGCACGAACACCCAGCAATTAGTTTGCGGGAAAAAGAAAAAGTAGAGAAGTACAAGTGTTTTTTAGTTGGTAAATGGAGGAGGAAAAGTTTAGTTGTGATGCCTAGCTTTAATCCAATTTCTGATGGTTCTGATGTGTTAGAAGGAGAACGTTTTAGTCCGTATTTAGAAGATATTTCTAACTTTGGGGTTTTTGTAGTGGGAGAAAAGATTTATGACTTTGGGAAGATTGAAGATTTGAATTAATTTATTTGTTTTTAAGAAGCAGCCATCCTTTAGGTGGGCGGAAACGGATTAAGGAATATTCTCCTTTTAGTTTTTTACCGTAGAGATTAAAGACTAATTTGTTTTTAGTTTTTTCTTCTAGGGTGTACGTACCATTATCCCAGATTTCTACCTTACCAGCACCATATTGGCCTTCGGGAATGGTTCCTTTGAAAGACGCGTATTCTAGGGGATGATCTTCGACTTGAATAGCCAATCTTTTGATGTTGGCTTTTTTTGGTGGTTGTTTAGGAACGGCCCAAGATTTAAGGACACCATTCATCTCCAATCGAAAATCGTAGTGTTCTCTAGTAGCGAAATGATGCTGGACAACATAAATTAGTTTTTTCTTTGTGGTTTTTTTTACTTTTCCTTTGGGCTCAGAAGTTACCTTGAATTTCCTCTTTTGTTGGTATTTTTTTAGCCGAGCCGTCATTGGATAATCTTTTTTCTTTTGCCAATTTCTAACCAGGCCCAAGCCCAGATAACAGCTTCAAAAGCACGGATAAGGTCTTCTTTATCTAGAAAATATTGGGTGTCTTTAATGTAGGCTTCAATATTTTTTAAGAAAGATTTATCTTCAGAAGATTTTATTTTCTGAAATTCTTTTTTTACCTTAGGGAACCATTTATCAATTTCTTGCTGCAGTTCTTTTGCAGTGGAGTCAGTTTTTACTTTTGACATTTTTCACAATAATAGGTAGAACGACCGTTCTGTTTAATAATTTTTAGTTTAGATTGGCATTTGGGGCAGTTCTTACGATGATAAACTTTAACATAGGGTTCATACCCGCCGGGCTTGTTTTCCGCAGTGCGATAAGAAGTATCGAAGGAAGTTCCTTGGTGTTTGATAGCGGAATTAAGAATTGTTTTAATAGCAGAAAGGAGATTTTTGAGTTCTAAGTCAGTTAAAGAAGCGATTGTTCGGGTAGGGAGGATGTGGGCTTTGTAACAAGCTTCCTGAGCATAGATGTTGCCTATCCCCGCGATAACTGATTGTTCCAATAAAAGCGGTTTAATTTTAGATCGGGGCCGTTTTCTAAGAATTTTCTTGAATTTTGATAAAGGTAAAGTTAGGGGTTCTGGACCAGTCTTTTGAAAGTGTTCTGCTAAATCCTTGGTTGGGATTACTTTTACGAAACCAAATTTTCTCCAATCGTTGAAGAAGAGAACGGTGTGGTCTTGAAAAGTAAAAATCACATGAGTGGATTTTTTTATTTCAGAGGGGAGTCGGTGGTGAAAAATAAGTTGACCAGTCATTTTGAGATGGATAACGAACGAGAATCCATTGTCGAGAGTGAAAATAAGTTGTTTGGCTCTCCTATCTATGTGGGTTATTTTGGCCAGAAGGTTCTGTTTATTTCCTCGAAAATTCCTTTGGTAATCTCTGACCTTGATCTCCGTAATTGTTTTATTAGTAATCTTCTTGGAAAGCTGGTTCTTAATGGTCTCTACTTCGGGAAGTTCGGGCATAGATAAAAGAACATAACAAAATATATAAAGTTTTAGGGTTTAGCTAAATTTATGAAAAAAGAGAACGAAAAAGAGACGATTTCAAAAACAGTTTCATTAAAACTGATGAAAACTCGAAAGGCGTTTATACCAGAATACCTTGCTGGTCTTTTTTTGATAGTTTTACTGTTGATTTTCCAGTATAAAGAGATCGCTTTGAGTGTAAATGTAAAATATTTTGTGGGTGGGTTGGCTTTATTTTCTTTAGTCTCCCCAGAAATTACTCGATGGATGCACCGTTATCATATCACAGATTCCAAGCTGATTATTATAAGTGGATTAATCAAACAACACAAAAAACATGTTTATTTTTATCCCTTGAGTTTTGTTCCAGACCTTAATGTTAGACAGAGTAGACTGCAAAGAATAATGAATTATGGCACCGTCTCCATCAGAATGTCGGTGGCGGAGTGGGCAGAAGTCAAAGATGTTAACTCCCCCCATAAAATCATGAAAATATTAGAAGATCGTGTTGAATATAATAAAAGACACAGATGATAGAAAAGTATAAAAACTACTAGAGTATTAAAAAGGAAATAAAACTAAAAAAGGTGTTAAAATGAGTCATCACGAAAATTCAAGTCATTCTCACAAGAGGTTTTATTTAGTATTAACTACCGTAGTAGTGGGGGCAATTCTATTATTAACCTTAATGAATGACGGCGATAAATTTGATTTTTTTACTGGTTCAAGTATTGGACTCATAAGTAGTGAGGATAAACTGATTATGAAGGAGAGTATCAAAAATAGTGGAGAAATTGAGATACAATTAAATTTTGATACGGTGCCGGAAGTACAAGAAGAAACCAGATTAGATTTAATCAGAGTTGTTTTTGATGATTTGAATACCAACATAAAAATAAATGAAGAAGAATTAGAATTAAAGGGTTTAGAAAAAGTAGAAATGGAAGTAAGGGATTTTAACGGAGAATTAATCTTTGACGAAATCAGTGTTTCCTTGATTGGAGAAAGTACTAGTGTAATGATAAATGGAATAGAAATTTCCACTAAAGGTACAATGGATATTTCTTTGGGAGATTTGTTTTATGAATCGTTAGATATTGAAGGAGTTCAATTGAATTCTGTTGATTTTTCAGAAGGTAGCGGTAATTTAGCTATGGCAGAAAGATTAAATTATGATTTGGATCAAGAACAAATCTTATTAACTGGTTTCTATGG
>JAAOXZ010000082.1 GCA_018221085.1 Candidatus Woesearchaeota archaeon | reverse complement strand
GTATTTGATTACTGCTTCAAAATCCTTCCACTCTAAATTATGAAAACAATAACTTTGTTTAATTAATTTAAACAACTCATCAATGTGCATCCGATCTTGAATCAACATACCATAAATCTGCTGGCTTAAAACATCCAATGCTAAAGTAGGGATATTAATTCGATCAATCCTTTTTTCTATTGCCGCTTTCAATAATAAACTGCATTCTACTAAATCATCTCGATCCAGGACAATTAATCTGGCCTTGACCTGTCCGTGTAATTTGTGTCCCGCTCTCCCCGCTCTTTGTACAAATCTGGCTACCGATTTTGGACTTCCTAAACACAATACCAAATCCAGATAACCAATATCAATTCCTAATTCTAAAGAAGTGGAACTGACAATCACTTTCATTTCTCCCTGCCGTAGTTTCTCTTCCGTCGCAAATCTTAATTCTTTACTCAAACTACCATGGTGAGCAGCAATATTGTCGTCTTTATAGTGTTCCGGAAAAGTTTCTTTTAGATTATGTACTACTCTTTCGGTTCCACTTCTAGTGTTAGTGAATATCAGAGTAGTCTTGTGTTCCTGAATCAATTGATGCATCAGTTTGTACAGGGCCTTTTGTTTTAACATATAATTTATTTTAATCATGTCTTTAACGGGACTAATCACTTGTAAATCCATTTGTTTAATGAATTGTACATCTACAATGCCGCAATCTCTTATTTTTCCTCCTTGATACCCTACTAAAAATTTAGTTACTTCTTCTAAAGGAGCGATGGTCGCCGATAAACCTACTCGACACATACTGGGACTTAAACGTTGTAACCTTTCTAAAGATAAAGACAAATACACTCCTCGTTTGTTTTCTGCCAAAGCATGAATTTCATCTATTAGGCACCATTGTACTTCTGTTAAATGGTTGACAAATTTGATAGAAGTTAACACAATGGCTAAACTTTCTGGAGTAGTGATCAGTATGTGTGGTGGTTTTTTTAACATTAAACTTTTCTCTCGCGGCGTGGTATCTCCCGTTCTGACTGCTACTCGAATCCCTAATTTTTTGCCTGCTATTTCTTCTATCTCTTGCAGGGGCTCAATTAAATTTTTAGCAATGTCATTATTGAGGGCTTTCAATGGAGAAATATAAACTGCATAAATTTTATCTTCTAAAATCCCTTTTTCTGCTGAATCAATTAATTCATTTAAAATAGACAAAAATCCAGTTAGGGTTTTAGTTGCTCCAGTAGGTGCCGAAATCAAAACATTTTTCCTTTGATGAATTTCTAAGACTCCAAATAATTGAGGTAAACTGAATTCTTTAAATTTGGAAAAAAACCATTTACTAACTAAAGGATGCAATACTTTCTTTATTTCTCCCGCTTTATGCGGTTCTTCTATTCTAGTTATCATTTTTCAGAATTATGAGGTAGTTTCTAATACTGAAACTAATTATATATTATAATCAAAGGGCAATTCTTCTTGAGGGGGACCTTGGCTGGCACTTAGGCTTTTCAGAACCTTAATAAAAGGATCATATTCGTCCTTTTTTTTGGTTTTTGCTTCTTGATGATCTTTTTTTAATTGAGTCAGTATCTCTGTTAATGTGTCGTAAGCTTTTTCTTTTTCTTCTTTTATTTCTTCGTTAGAATAATCTGCTAAAAGCCTTTCATTCCATCTAAAATCCATATCTTTAAAATTTCCGCGATAATCTCTGATTAGTTTTAATTCTGCTGTGGGGACATCAAATTCATAAGTTATTGTTTTTTGCCTTCTTTTTCTCTTTTTAAGATCGCAATGGTGTATAATGATTGTGGAAGGACTTCCTCCAGAAGGATATACTATTTCTAAACTAACTTGGGCGGAGTTTCTTTCTTCTCTCTCCGATCCCACTAACAATTCTAATGTTTTTATCATATATGTCTCAGTATATTAATCATTTAAAAACATTTTGTCTCTCGATAGAAATATTTAAAAGAGTCTTCATAATAACTCTAATTATGAAACTAATCATTGTTGGCCCCCCTGGTTCAGGTAAAGGCACCATTGCTAAGCGATTAATCCCCGATTTCAAGCTCACCCACATTTCTCCGGGAGAAATGCTGCGGGAAGAAGTTAGTAAAAAAACCTCCTTGGGAGAAGAAATCAATAAGTACATTTCTCAAGGCCAATTAGTTCCCGATAATGTTGTTTCTGATATGGTTAAATTGAAAATTAGAGGCCATCCGGATTTTGTTCTTGACGGCTTTCCCCGTACTGTAGAACAAGCCCAGATTTTGGATAAATTTACTAAGATAGATCTGGTCCTTTCTCTTGACGTTTCTGAGAAGATTTCTGTAGAACGGCTTTCTGGTAGAAGAGTTTGTAGTAAATGCGAAACCCCCTTCCATATTAAATTCATGATGCCTAAAAAACCCGGCGTTTGTGATAAGTGTGGTGGAAAATTAGTCCAACGCTCTGACGAAAAACCAGCTATTGTAAAAGAAAGGTTTAAGATTTACCATCAACAGAGTTTACCTGTCGTTAAACACTACCAAAAGAAAAAAATACTTCAAATTGTGGATGCTTCCGGTGCCCCAGAAGAAGTTTATGACAATATTAAAGAAGCAATAAATTCACTTAAAAAATAAGATAGAAACACTTATAAATAATTCTCAGTATAAATCATTAAAACTTACACGGAGGAAAATAAAATGAGTTTAGCAGATGATTTGGGAAATGTGGAAAGCATCCCATACGGAGTAACTGATGAAACCAAGAATCAAGCTTTTAAAGATCTGGTAGATTATTACCGACAAATAACTAATTCGGCTGGAGAACCAGCAATTCCTTTATTGGCTCGTGCTTTGGCAGGAGAAACCACTATCTATCAAGAATTTGAACGATTAGGAGAATCCGGTTTTCTTTTAGCAGAAGGCAACATTCATTTAATTGGTGGGAATTATGATATGGAGAAAGCCATTAATCGCCTAGATGAAGTTATCAAAGACCTATACATGTGAGGTGAATACTTCCTTAATCACTATCGTGGCATAACTGCCTTTTGGTAAGGTAAATGCTATTTTTACTTTTTTCTTTTCTTTTTCTAATACTTTAAAATCTTTCATTTCTACAAAAACCTTCCGTAACTCCCCCTCTAGACTCAATTCTGGAATTTGTTTAACAATGAAATCCCTCCATTTCAATTTTTCTTTCTCCAAAACCTTTTCCAAAATATCTCTAATCTTGGGAAAGTCTTCTAAGTCGGTTCCAAAACCTAATAATGGAACTTCTTTAACTTTAATCTCCCTATCAACCACTTCTTTAACTGTTTCGTTCCACATCCAACTTTGATAAGCATGGACATACATTTTCAGCAACCGTTTGGGAATCTCTTTCAACGCTCCCACAAAATTATTTTTTTTAACTTCTAATCTTAGAACCTTACATGCCCCGGCAAAATCTTTCTTAATAATATTTCTCCCCACTTCCACATTGTTCTGTCCGAATCTTTGCTCTCCGAAATAATTGGCTATTTTTTTAGGAATTTCAATATCTACATCATCTAAATCTCTTACTACAATCTCAAAATAATTTCCTTCCAGTTTACCTAGGGTAATCGGTTCGTTTCGATAACCCACAAATTCCAAAGTGACATCTTTGATTTGTAATTTCTCTATTCTTTCTTTTCCTTTAC
>JAAOXZ010000012.1 GCA_018221085.1 Candidatus Woesearchaeota archaeon | reverse complement strand
GGGTGGATAATCTATGTAAAGATATTCCTAATATATCTGTATTCTTGTCTGTATTTCATCATTTGAAAGATAATCTTAACTAGCCTTCTTTTAAGACAGCATAAAGCTTGAGGTTTACTCTTACCTTCAGATACCTTCTTCATAAAGTATTCCTTGGCATATATATTCCCATTCCTGCCTATTTGAGATAAAGCTATCCTATGGATGGCTTTATTTAGCCTCCTATTGCCTGAATTAGTCTTAATATGCCTTACTTTCTTGCCAGACGATCTTTCCCTAGGACAGAAACCTCCATATTTAGCTAAAGTATCATTTGACTTAAACCTATCAATGTTCTTAACCTCAGCTATTACGGAAGCTGCTAACACTAACCCGCAGCCATTCATTGTCTCTAACTTTTGATCTGTCTGACCAACTAAAACCATTAATTCTTCTTCTATCTCTAATATCTCTTTCTTGATATCTGTTAGTCTTTTAACCTTTCTTCTTATCTGGTTCTTTGAGATAGGAGAACTAAGCTTTAGACAAGATCTTAACCAGTATTTCTTAGCTTTCTCAGAAAAAGGATTCTTGAATTTAGTTCTGTATCCTGAGTTATATGCCTTATGCAGCAATCTATGAAGTTGGTTTTTTATCCTGGTTTGTTCTTTAACCAGGAATTCCCTGTCCATTACCAAATCCTTGATTTCCTTGGCAGTTTCTTCTTCCTTTGATACACTGTAATGGGGTAGTGTGCCGATCCTGTGGATTAAGGCTTTAGCTACCCCTTTTGCGTCTATTAAGTCTGATTTCTCAGGATGGGTATTATACTTCCTTTCTCTTTCCACTAATACCGGAGACACTATTCTTACTGAGAAGCCATTCTGAAAAAGGTAGTTAGCCAGCCTTGCACCGTATGAATAGCAGTCTTCTAGGCCAAAGATAGGTTCAAACCCTGTCTTTTTTACTTCTTTAATTAATTGATTAAAGTCTTCTTCTGAGTTATTTATCTCTTTTTCATAAAGAACTTCTGAAAAGCAGTTCAATCCAACTACAGCATGCTGGTCTTTATGAGTGTCTATTCCTAAGTAAAGATAATTTTTAGAAGAAGATATTAATGTTCTTTCTATTGTGTTTTGCATAACTTTTTATTGCTTATTATTTAATTAAGACCTTTATATTTCTTACCAAGGAAACACCAGTATATGAGCCTTAAGAGTGGCAATAATCTATTAGTTCTTCTTGGCAAGGATAAAAGACAAGCTGCAATCCGCCGTAAAGCCTTTTTGGGGCAGGTTTTTTGAGTGCATTGCTTATCTCTTATCTTTACCATACCATCTCCTTATACTCTTTCTAACATACTGGTTTTTTGGTAAAGTAAAGAAATCAACATTTTGCTAATAAAATGAACAAAAAGGTAAACCAAAAAATAATTACACAACAATATCAAAATCCCTCTAATTTTAGCGTTCGTCGTAATTTACACGAACGATTCGGCACGAATAAGTATGGATGGTATAAATGGGTATTTGACCATTTTAATTTTCCTTTAAATAGCAAAATTTTAGAACTCGGTTGCGGTCTAGGAGTATTATGGTTTGAGAACAGCGAAAGAATCACAAAAAATTGGGATATTACATTATCTGACTTCTCTCAGTCGATGTTAGACAAGACGAAGCAAAATTTAGAGAAGATAAATCACCCTTTTCATTTTCAGGTGATGAATATTCAAAATATACCATACCCAGATGATACTTTTGATGTGGTGATTGCAAATGGTTTGCTTTATCTTGTTTCTAACCTTAAAAAGGCATTGAGAGAGGTTGTTCGTGTAATTAAGCCTGGAGGAATATTGATTGCTTCAACTAGTGGCGGTAACTATATGAAAGAATTGGAAGATTTACTGGAAAAATCCAATCTGCCTGTCCACCGAGGATACAATAAGTATTCTTTTTCTTTAGATAATGGCAAAGACCTGCTTTCGCAGCATTTTTCACAAGTTGAGCTCTTCCGAAATGAAAATATTTTAATAGTTACTGAAGCAGAGCCGCTTGTAGTCCATATTTTATCTACGAATGAAAATCTGAACAAAAAACAAATAGCATCAGTGCGTTCTTATCTTAATGAATATTTTTCTAAACACAATCAACTTCGAATTACAATAGATACTGGTATGTTTATAGCCCGAAAATAGAAGTCAAATCAGGCACATAAACCCCCTCCAACCCCTACAACCCTAGTTCTAACGTCGTCCACGACTCCCAGATGTTGCCACTTTTAAAAGAGGGTGGTTTTTTGGTAGAATAAAATATAAT
>JAAOXZ010000081.1 GCA_018221085.1 Candidatus Woesearchaeota archaeon | reverse complement strand
TTTAATTCCGGACTTCTTGCCGGGATTATCAAACAACAACCCTTTACTGAAGCCATCAAATGGGGTCAGGCTAATGCTGCCTCGGTGATTCAACACTTCGGTACCAAAAACAAACTTCTGACTGAAAAAGAAGTCAAAAAAACCATTAAAAAATACAAAATAAAATGATTTATATCCTCCCTTTTGATCATCGTGGAAGTTTCATGAAAATAATCCGTGCTAAAAGTCCTCCTTCCAAAAAAGATGTTCAGAAAGCTAAACAATACAAAAAAATAATTTACCAAGCATTCAAAAAATCTCTCCTCCACATTCCTAAAAAACAGGCCGCCATTTTAGTTGATGAATGGTTGGGCAAATCTATTCTTACAGACGCCAAAAAAAGAAAAATAGTCTTCTGTAACACTTTCGAAAAATCTGGACAAAAAGAATTCCAGTTTGAAAGAACAGATTGGAAAAAACAGTTACAGGAAATCAAACCGAATTATGCTAAGATTCTCATCAGATACTCTCCGAAAGATAAAGAATTGAATCTGAGACAAGCTAAAAAGCTAGCTGAGTTCAGTAAATATCTCAAAAACAAAACTACTAAATTCCTACTCGAAGTTTTAGTTCTTACTCCGGAATCAACTCGACCTAAATTTGCTCTCCAAGCCATCAAACAATTACAAAAACAAGGAGTCCGTCCAGATATTTGGAAATTAGAAGGTATTAACAGACCCCGAGAGATGAAGAGAATAGCCAAACAAGTAAAATCTCAAATAGTTATTTTAGGTAGGGGAGAAAACCAAAAGAAAGCCGAACATTGGGTAAAAGTTGCCGCTAAATTTAAGAAGGTCATCGGCTTTGCTATTGGTAGGACTATCTTCAAGAAACCTCTGACGGACTATAATAACAAAAGAATAACCCGTCAACAAGCCGTCAATAAAATTTCCCAAAACTATTTGCATTTCGTGAAGATATTTCAAGAGGTGAAAGATTTACAATGAAAAAAATATACTTAGGTTCCGACCACGCCGGTTTTAAGCTAAAAGAGAAACTTAAGAAATGGCTCACTAAACAAAAAATCCCTTTTGAGGATTTAGGAAACAAAATTTATGATTCTAAAGACGATTATCCTGACTTTGCTAAAAAAGTAGCTAAAGCCGTAGTCAAAAACAAAACTAAAGGAATCCTTTTATGTGGCTCTGCTCAAGGAATGAGTATCGCCGCTAATAAAATGAAAGGTGTTCGTGCAGCAATCCCTTTCTCGGTTAAAGAAGCTAAATTATCTCGAGAACACAATGATGCTAACATCATTTGTCTTTCCGGTTGGTATTCTCGTTTCACTCTTGCCACCAAAATGCTCAAGATCTTCCTTAACACTTCCTTCTCTAAAGCCCCAAGACACAAAAGGAGACTCAATAAAGTTAAAAAACTAAGATGAAAATTAGAAAAGCGAAAAAAACAGATTTAAAAAAAGTTTCTGAAACATTCCTAGACGAATTTGGTAAGAAACCTTATTCTGAAAAGTGGACTAGAAAGAGTGCCTTAGGGAGAATCAAACAGTATTTTCAAAATAGTTTAATTCTGATTTTAGAAGAACAAGGAGAAATCATTGGTTTTTTAATCGGCAGCACTTATTTGGGGTGGAATGGCTGGATGGGGTTCATCAATGAGTTTGTTGTCTCCGAGAGACACCAAGGTAAAGGACATGGAAAGAAATTGATGAGTTATTTCCAAAAGACACTCAAAAAGAAGAAAATAACTCAGATTAGCTTGACGAGCCATATCGACTCTCAGGCTTTCAAAATGTATCAAAAGTGGGGATTTAAAATAGATAAGGAGTCTGTGAGCATGCATAAAAAACTAAGATGACTCAACTAATCCTTCCCTCTATTATGGCCAAGAATCAGAAAGAACTAAATCAAGATTTTAAAAAATTAAAAGGAGTTGTCAAAAATCTCCATTTAGATGTCATCGATGGAAAGTTTGCTAAGAACAAAACTTTTCAATTCCGGTTTAAGTTGAGTAAAAGTTTTACCTACAGTGCCCATCTAATGATCAAAAACCCTGAACGATGGATTGGAGGAAATTTAAAAAAAGTTGATTTATTCATTCCTCATTTTGAAGAAATTAAGCAGCCAGAAAAATACATTAAATGGATAAAAAGCAAAAGGAAAAAATCTGCTTTTGCTATCAGACCAGAAACTAAAATAAAAAATCTAAAAAACCTCTTACCTCAACTAAATTATCTATTAATCCTGACCGTCAAACCCGGTTTCTATGGCAGTAAATTTCTCAAATCCAAACTTAGAAAAATAAAACAAGCTAAGAAAATCAATCCCAAATTAAAAGTGATTGTCGACGGAGGAATCTCTCCCAGAACCATCAAGAAAGCAAAAAAGGCCGGAGCCGACTTTTTTGTTTCTGGTTCTTACACCACCAAAGCAGACAATCCCAAAGAAAGAATTGCCACTTTAATGAGAGCCATCCAATGATGAACTTAATCCTGTTCTTGGCCGGAGTTTTTTTAGCGACATTTTTAGTGGGAAGATTACTGGAAAGAATTAGGATTCCTTGGATTTTTTCGGCGTTGCTTATTGGACTGGGATTAGCAGCATATAATCCCTTTAAAGATATTACTTCTTCCGATTCTTTTGTTTTTCTAGCACAATTAGGAATGTATTTTTTGCTATTTATCATCGGGTTCGAAATCAATTTGGTCGATATCGTGAAGAAAAATAGATTTATTATTAAAACAACCTTCGCCATTGTTTTTGCTGAAGGAATCCTAGGTACTTTTTTTGTTCATTACGTTTTCGATGTTTCCTGGGCCATCTCTATACTGGTCGCCTTATCTTTTGCCACTGTCGGAGAAGCGGTTTTATTACCTATTCTTGATGAGTTTAAACTCACCAGAACCAGACTAGGACAGGCTATTTTGGGAATAGGGGTTCTGGATGATGTTATTGAAATTGCAACTGTGATTGTGCTCTCTATCTTCTTAGGAACTATGGTTGGATACACCCCCATAAAAATTTCCATAACCTTGGGGATTCTTATTGGTTTATTTGTTTTTGCCTATCTTCTAACCAGATTAAAACACAAATTTGCTAAAATACACTTTACTAGTGTCCCTTCTTTTTTTCTGTTTATTGTTTTTTTTATTTTTGCTTTTATTGGCATCGGTTTGATAGCAGAAGCTGCCGCCCTAGGAGCTCTTCTCGCTGGAATGGCATTACAAAATTTCATGTCAAAAAAGAAATGGAAGATTATTGATTCTGAAATTAGGACTATGGCGTACGGATTTTTTGCACCCTTGTTTTTTTTATGGGTTGGATTAGATGTAGACATAAGTTATCTTATTAAATTCCCTTTTTTGATTTTGGCAGTTATGGCCTTAACAAAATCCACTAAGATAATCGCTAGTTACATTATGGCTAGAAAAGAATTAGGCACCCACAAATCAATTATCTTAGGGGTCAGTCTTTCTGTAAAATTTAGCACCAGTATTGTGATTATCAAATTGTTGTTTGAAAATGAATTAATACCCTTAACATTATATTCTGTTTTAGTTGGAGCTACAATTATGTTTAAATTTGTCGTTCCGTTCTTATTGTCTTTCTTGATTACTAGATGGAACATAGGAAAAGCACGAACTTAAACAGTTTCACCACAACTCAACAAAACATTTATTAATCTAAAAAAAGTATGATTATAAAAAGAGGATCTGATGAAATTAACTAATCTAAAAAGTCTTCAATTGATGGCTAACCAAGTTAGACAGGACATCATTGGCATGCTTTATCACGCTGGTTCTGGCCATCCTGCTGGTTCTTTAGGTATGGCCGATATCTTTACTGCTCTTTATTTCAATGTACTCAAACACCATCCCAAAAAACCTTTGATGAAAAATCGAGATAGGTTAATTCTCTCTAATGGCCATATTTGTCCAGCGAGATATGCTGCTATGTCTCGGGCCGGATATTTTCCATATAAAGAATTAAAATCTCTAAGAAAAATAAATTCTCGTCTTCAAGGACACCCCAGTAGAGTGGATCTTCCTGCTTTAGAACTTTCCACTGCTTCCTTGGGTCAAGGATTGGGTGTCGCTGTGGGCATGGCTTTAGCTGCCCGTTTAAATAAACAACACCACACTATTTATTGCGTCTCTTCTGATGGTGAACACGACGAAGGTTCAACTTGGGAAGCCGTTAATGCGGCAAATAAGTACAAACTAAACAACATTATCAACATCATTGACCGTAATAATATTCAGATTTCTGGCTACACCCATAAAGTTTGGCCTTTAAAATCGTTAAAGGAAAAATATCAAGCTTTCAATTGGAAGGTTTTTGAAATCAATGGCCACAACTTCAGACAGATTATCACCACCATCAAAAAAGCCAAAACTCTGAATCAACCAGTGTGCATTATTGCTTATAATACTCCGGGTAAGGGCGTATCTTTCATGGAAAACAGATTTGAATGGCATGGCAAGGCCCCAGATAAAGAAAAATCTGTTCTAGCTTTAATAGAATTACAACGAGCTCGGAAAAAATTACTAAAAAAGAAATAATAAACTATGGTAAAAAAAACAAAACCACTTATTATCAAAGAACCTCGCTCTACTCGTGATGGTTATGGTCAAGCTTTATTAGAATTAGGCAGAAACAAAAATATTGTTGCTCTTTCTGCAGATTTAACAGAATCTACTCGAGCCCATCATTTTGAAAAGAAATACCCTTCAAGATTCTTCCAATGCGGTGTCGCTGAACAGAATATGATTACCATGGCCACCGGTCTAGCTTTAGAAGGAAAGGTCCCTTTTGCTTCTTCCTTTGGCGTCTTCCTGCCGATGCGTTGCCTAGATCAAATTCGCATCTCGGTTTGTTACAATCAAGCTAATGTCAAACTAGTGGCTACTCATTGTGGTTTAGCTACAGGTCCCGATGGCGCTACTCACCAAGCTTTAGAAGATGTTGCTGCTTTAAGGGCCATACCTAATTTAACTATTATTGAACCTTGCGATTACCATCAAGCTATCCGAGCTACTAAAGCTGCTGCTAAACTTCGTGGTCCAGTTTATTTACGGTTACACCGTGCCAAATTACCTTCTTTAACTACTTCCCAAACCAAATTTCAAATTAACAAAGCCCAAGTTCTGCAAAAAGGCACTAAGCTTACCATTATTGGTTCTGGTCCTATTTTGAATGAGGTTTCTAAAGCGGTAGAACATCTTAATTTCAAACCGGAAATCATCAATTGTCATACTATTAAGCCTTTAGACAAAAAAACCATATTAAAATCAGTTAAAAAAACCAAAAAAGCCCTCATTATTCAAGACCATCAAATTAGTGGGGGATTGGGATCCGCAGTAGCAGAATTACTTTCTCAAACCATCCCCACCAAAATAAAAATTATTGGTGTTAAAGATAAATTTGCTGAATCTGGTTCTCCCGAAGAACTTTTATATAAATATAAATTGGATTCTCATGCTATCTTAGCTGGAATCAGAAACCTTTTAAAGTAATTAAAGAATAGAACTAAACATGGCTAGAAAGAAAGCAAGGAAACAAAGGAAAGAAAAAACTGTTGAAACTGAAGATAAAAAACTAAAGGCTAAGAAAAAAACAGTGGTTGGTTTCTTGAGTGAGACTAAAGTTATTACTGAGTCTTCAGATGAAGCTAGAGAATTTTATAATCAATCCAGATTCGGCTCCCTTTCTGAAGCTGGCAAAGTAGAACTTTCTTTGTTAGAAGCATTCTATTTATCAGAAAAAAACAAATTGATCATCAAAAGCGAAGCTGGTAGAAAAATGTCTTTTGAATCCTATGTTAGAAAAGCTAAGAAAGTAGAACCTAATTTTTGGATTAGATATTGTGTTTTCAAAGACATTCGTAATCGCGGTTATATCATTAAAACTGCTTTAAAATTTGGTGCAGATTTCCGAGTTTATGATCGGGGTATTAAACCAGGAGAAGATCATGCTAAATGGGTTATTTTCCCCGTTCACGAAGGCGAAACTTTAACTTGGTATGAATTCGCGGCTAAAAACAGAGTAGCTCATTCTACTAAAAAAAGACTATTGATTGGTATCGTCGATGATGAAGGAGACGTCACTTACTACGAAATCAAATGGGTTAGACCTTAGTTGTTTTCCACCACCCAAAATTATTTAAATAAGTTGGATCGCTATAGGAATATGGCTGAACTTGAAAGAATAGTTGATGTTGATAAAGAACTTCTATTATCTGTAATCCCTGTTTATGGAGAAACGAAACTTTGGAATATAACTAAGGATTTTGATCCAGGACCTAAATGGGTACTAAGGGCCATGTTTTGTGGAGCTAAGTATGCTGGTTTTCTCACTTTGGCACATATGAGTTATGATATTGCAAATAAGCTCAATCTTATCTAATAATTTATTTTTCTTTCTTGAGAATAATTAACCCAAACACTAGTCCTATAAACACAAAAACTATTTAAACCACCTTTTCTCTTGAAATTTCATGAATGACCCCGAGAAGATACTTTCTTTAATTAGGACTACTGGGCCTATTTTACCTAATCAAGCCGCTAAATGTATTAACTCCAATATCCTTTTAGCTTCTGCTTATCTTTCTGAATTGTCTTCTCAAGGGAAAATTAAGGTTTCCCGTATTAAAATTGGTGGTTCTCCTTTATACTATTTACTTGAACACAAAGAAAAATTGCAAAACTTTACTCACAATCTTAACCCCAAGGATCAGGAAATCTTGAATTCCTTAAAAGAAAAAAAAATTCTTAGAGAACGATACTTGGATCTTCTCACTAGAGTTTCCCTCAGAAAAATTAAAGATTTTGCTATCCCTTTGAACATCAATATCAACAATAATCGGGAACTTTTCTGGAAATGGTATTTAATAACGGATAGTGAAGCCACCGAATTGATTCGAGCACAACTAGCCCCTCCCAAAGAAACACCGCCACCAGCACCACAACCAGTTCAACCCACTCCACCAACTCCTCAACCAGAAGCTATTCCGCCACAACCAAAACCACAATCTCCTCCCACTCAACCAGAACCTTCTAAAAAAGAAGAACAACCACCAGCTCCTGAAAACCCAGTTTTAGATAAGAATAAAAAACCTCTACTTCAAAAAATCAAAGAAAAATTCAAACAAAAACCAACCAAAGAACATTCAACACCCAAAAAAAGAAAAGTCATTCTCGACGAATTTTTCCCCAAGGTAGATTCTTTCTTCAAAGAGCGCGATATTCAAATAGAATCCAAAGACACCATCAGAAAAAATTCCGAGATAGATTTCTTAGTCAAAGTTCCTTCTGTGGTTGGTAAGATAATCTATTTTTGTAAAGCCAAGAACAAGAAACGCTGTGACGAAAAAGATATTTCTGCAGCATACATGATGGCACAATCAAAAAAACATCCTTTGCTTTTCCTTTATACTAACGAAATAACTAAAAAAGCACAGGAAATGTTGGATTCCAACGCTTTTGAAAACTTAGTTGTTAAAAAATTAGGATAATCTCAAAATGGGCCTTAAATTCAAAGAATTAGTTGTCAAAAAAGAAACTTCTATTAGAGACCTCAACAATAAAATTGTGGTTATTGATACTTTTAATTATCTCTATCAATTTATCACTACCATTAGAGGTAGAGATGGTTCCCCTCTAACTGACAGCAAAGGAAACGCCACTTCTCATTTGATAGGTTTATTCAACCGCACTACCAAATTGATGGAACACAACGTTAAACTAGCTTTTGTTTTTGATGGTCCGCCTCCGAAAATAAAACAACGCACTAGAGAACTGCGGGCTAAAGCCAAGAAACAAGCTGCCTTAAGATTAAAAGAAGCCGAGAAGTTAGGCGACACCCAGGCAATGTATAAATTTGCTTCTCGCACCGCCATTCTAACTCCCCACATGGTAACCGAAGCCAAACAACTAATCTCTTACTTAGGATTGCCAGTTATTCAAGCTCCTTCGGAAGGAGAAGCCCAATGCGCTTATATGGTCAAGAAAGGAGATGCTTATGCTTCTATCTCTCAAGATTATGATTCTTTGATTTTTAGTTGCCCTACGCTTATCAGAAATCTTTCCATTGAAGGCCGCAGAAAAAGAGCCGGTAGATTTGCTTATCAGATTATCAAACCAGAAATGCTTACTCTCTCAGAAAATCTTAATAATCTTGGCTTAGACATTGACCAACTAATTGTTTTAGCCATACTAGTTGGCACCGATTACAATCCTGGCGGCATTAAAGGCATCGGACCCAAAACTGCCTTCAAGCTAATTAAAGAATTCCCTAATAATTTTGATGCCCTTTTTCAAAAAGCAGAATGGCAAACTCATTCGCCAGATCTAGACTGGAAAGAAATCTTTTATACTATCAAAAACATGCCCACTACTGACGATTATTCTTTGGAATGGAATCCCATAGACGAAGAAAAACTTTTCAAATTGCTTGTTGAAGAACACGATTTCTCCGCAGAGCGAGTTAAAACTAAATTAGAAAAACTTCAGAAACAAAAAGAAAACCAGCAGCAAAAAGGATTGAGTAGTTTCTTTTGAGCAACCAAAGATTTATAAAAATTCTAAAAATAGTATCTCTATGCTTACCATCAAAACGCCATTATCACAAGCACAAAGACTCAAACAATTCTTAATAAAAAATGATTTTTTCAATAGAGATTATCAACCCAAAAAAGAAAATGATTTTATCTATTTTCCATTAAACAAAAAACCAACTAAATTAAAATTCAAAAACACCACAATACACCATAGAGTCTTACCAAAAATAGAAAAACCACTTACTTTACAAAAACTTCTAAAGAATAAATTAACCAAAAAACAACTTGATTTAGTTCCTAGTGCCCAGGAACAGATAGGTTCTATTATGATTCTTGAAATGCCCAAGGAATTGATTAAGAAAGAGAAACTTATTGCTCAAGCTCTACTTCAAGTAAATAGAAATATCACTACTGTGGTAAAAAAATCTCACCCTCACAAAAATGTTTTCCGTCTGAGAAAAGTAAAAATCATTGCCGGGAAACGAACTAAAGAGACCATTCATAAAGAAAACAATATTAGACTAAAAATAAATCTAGAAAAGACCTATTTTTCTGCTAGATTAGCTAACGAACGTTTGAGAATCAAAAAGCAAATCAAAAAACCAGAAGAAATCTTGGTCATGTTTTCTGGTGCCGGACCATATTCCATGGTATTGGCCAAAAATCCGTTTGTCAAATCCATCCATGGTGTAGAAATCAATCCGTTAGCACATCGATTAGCTTTAGAGAATATTAAACTCAATAAACTAGAACACAAAGTTTTTGTCTTTCAAGGAGATGTTAGAACAGTGCTCCCTAAAATCAAAAAGAAATTTGATCGTATTTTGATGCCGTTACCTAAAACTGGAGAACAATTTTTGGGAGTTGCCTTAATCAAGGCTAAACCGGGAGCGATCGTTCACTTATATGCTTTCTTAGATGAGGATAAAATCGCTCAAGAAACTAAGAAAATTAAAGATATCTGTAAACAATACAAACGCCAAATTAGAATTCTAAGAAAAGTCCAATGCGGTCAATTTGCCCCTAATGTAGCTAGATATTGCTTTGATATCAAAGTCATAAAATAAAGAAATAATAAAAAAAATAAAAAATTAATTTGCTTTTAGGAATTATTCTTCCTTTTCTTCTTCAGCTGGAGTTTCTTCTTCAGTAGATTCTTCTGCAGGTGCTTCTTCTTCAGCAGGAGTTTCTTCTTCAGTAGCTTCTTCAGCCGGAGCTTCTTCTTCAACAGGAGCTTCTTCTTCAGGAGCTTCTTCAGCAGGAGCTTCGCTTCCTTCGCCAGCTAGTTGGATGTTTTTAGCTTTTAAGCCTTTTTCATCTTCTACGCCGTCAAAAGTTACTCTATCTCCTTCGTTTAGATACTTGCCTTCGCCAACTTCACTTACGTGAACGAAGTAGTCTTTACCATCGTCTCCGTTGATAAAGCCGAATCCTTTGATTCTGTTGAAAAACTTTACTGTTCCTTCCATTTTTGTTCTTTCCTCCGTTTAATTACTTTTAATACCTTACTCCAAGAAAAAGATACTTATGCTCTTCACACTTGTTTGGGTACGTTTTGTTCTCAAAACCCTTACTTATTTATAAAACTTACTCTAAAAATAACACATTTAAGAAACAAAAGAATCTGTGTGCGTTCATCAGTTACATCCGTATCCCATGATGGGAATGGTGTTCACCTAATCATCACGCATTACACTCCTTATAGTGGTTAAATTGAATCGTTTTTAAAAACCTTACCTTACTAATACCAATCTAATCGTTCCTTTCTTAACGGCATCTCTAATCTGATTACCCACTTCGCTGTTAGGACTTACTTTTACCATTGCTTTTTTACTGCTTTTGGTAGACACTAAAAATTCATCCCCAGAATAAAGGTCAATATCTTTATTTGCTAAACGCTTCTCTAAATAGAAAACAATATTTTTTCGTACTTCTACATCAAATTCCACATCTTTGCCGCCTCTTTTCTCTTTCAACTCCCGCACATCAATCTTTAATCCCAATTCCTTCTCAATCTTGTCAATCTCCTTTCCCTGCCGTCCAATTATTTTTGATATGGCATGTTCAGGAACGTAAATGTTAGCTTTGTTATCGGAAATCATTTCTATCTCCAAGGAATTGGTGTATTTATTCAATTTATTCTTAATCCCTCGTTCTACTAGCTTCCACACTCCGCTAGTTTCTTTTTCTACTGGAATTACGATAGTTTGTTCTCCGTAAGTATAAATTTCAAACTCTAATTTTCCACTAAAGAAATCTCTGATTTCTACTATTGGTCGAGCCAAGTCTGCTTCTGTCATCCCAGAAGGAACTTTAACTCTCATCTTTAGATTTAACACTGTATCTACTTTCCCTCCTTTGACAAAAACTACGGTGTCAATTACTTGAGGAATTACTCCCATTTCAATCCGGCCAATAAAACGCTGGATAGCGTCTATGGGGTCAGTAGCGTGCATTACTCCTACCATACCAATCCCGGCTAATCTTAAGTCAGTAAATAATTGGAAATCATTAGTATTTCTAATCTCATCAAAAATAGTGTGATCTGGACGGCTTAACAACAAAACGTCGTAAATTTCATCTCTTTCTCCGTAAGTTAAAGAATATTGAGTAATATCATCACCTAATAACATATCTCTGGGGCTTTCGATGGTTTTAACTACGCCTCCCAATTTATTATAATGTTCTGCTAATGCTCGAGCTAAAGTGGTTTTTCCTTCTCCTGGAGAACCGGCAATTAATACTCCTTCTGCCTGTTTAACCAATCTTTCCATTAACTCTTTATCTAATTTGTAATCATCTAAATTTAACTTTGCTACTGGTCTCACAGCAGTAATCTCCCAACCATCGCTAAAAGGGGGACGAGTTATCACAATTCTGAACTCTCCTAATTGAATAATTGAACTGCCTTCTCGTTCAATCTCTAAAAAACTTTTCTCTTGGTTTTCAACATCGTTAGCTATTTTTTGAGCCAGTTCTTTAACATCTTCTTGCGTTAATTTCTTTTCACTCACGGGTTCAATTTTCCAGTTACCCGGAACTCCTTTCTTAGCCATAGCTAGACTATTCTCTCTCAGATGTACACTCATCGTTTTTTCATCAAAATACTTCCCTAGTTCCATACCCATAAAAATCAAACCCCCACTTAAAAACTTTACTTAAAAAAACAGATTAACCACACCATTAAACCACATTGTTACTTTTTCCCACCAAGAATTGCCTACCACCTTAACCATAATTATTTTCTCATCTTCAAACTCCTCGCCCAGTTCGTCTTCCCACATCAATTTAACTTTGAATTTATTCTCCTTACTCAAACCTTCGCTGCTCATTTTGAGCAAAAACTCCTGTTCCCTAGATAATTCTTCCATCTCCCATCTATTTTTAGTACCTAAAGAATCTAAAACCACTACCACTTTTTTAGGCACCGCAAATCCACCTTTACTAACCCTTAAAGAAAGCTCAAAATCTTCGCCATAATTAATCAACAAAGGAACTTCAGCATTCAAAACAATCACTGGTTCGTCTAGCACCGCATACTCCAAAACAACTTTCTTCTCTATCTCTTCATTATCTGCACTGACTGCTATTTTTTGCCAGCCAATCTCATTTCCTTCTACCCAAGTCTCTAGCGTCTCTTCTTGATTAATCCGTAAATCAATTATTTTACAGAATTCCCCTAAACAAAATTCAATATCTCCTAAATTCATATTCCCTTTGTTTTTGATTGTACAGGCAATTCCGGTCTTTTCTCCTAATTTGATTCTCTTTTCATAATCACAATTTAAACTGATTTTTTCTATGGTTTTTTTATCATCATCTTTCAGCATTAAATCTTCTATTTCTTTTTCAGAATAAAAAATTCCGCCATCAATCCCTTTAAAACTTCCCTCTACAGAAACATTCTTCTCGGAATGGATCACAAAAGGAAATTCATAACTATATTTTTTGGATAGATCCTTACTAACTTTAACTACCCATTCTACTTCTTTTAATTCGTTAGGCTCCAACGAAACTATTTTTTTATCCCTTCCAATAATTTCAACTTCTTTAGGTAAAGTTAATCTTAAAGTGGTTGCCACATAATAATTGTTTTTGTTTTCTACAATCCCCTTAATTAAATTATAACTTCCAAAATCCACTTCATTCCCCACCACTTCTTTACTCAAAATGATTTCATTAGCAATTACTGCGCCCTTATTATTCACATTAACTTCAAAGTTAAGTGGTTCTGTCTCCAAATCCACGTCATTAGCCATCCAACTAAATTTAGTTGAAGCCTCAGCAGGATCAAATCCTTCTCGGAATTTAATGTGAGTTACATCTATATAACCATATTCTCCGAAGGTAATATCAAAACTAATCCAACCATAATCGGGAAAATAAACTTCTGCCCAGCCATGACCCGCCCAATTATTTCCCACTACTTGAATTACTTCTGGGTTTTCAGTATAAGATATCCCGGAAACAAATCTAGCCGGAATTCCCACTGCCCGACTCATGGCAATAAACAAGCTACTTAATTCATCACACACCCCTTGTTGGTTTTCTAAAACCCAACTTGCTTTTTGAGAAGTGCCCGTAGTCAAAGTAGTTAATTCATATTCAATATTTTCTTCCACCCATTTTGCTAACTTGAATACTGCCTCAAAGAGATCATCTTCGCCCTCTACCAATGCAGTTGCAGTTTCCACAATTTTGGAATAGTCTTTATCAATATGTTCCGTTGCCAGAAGGTATTCTTCATAACCTCCAACACTAGACAACGGAAAGGCCACTTTTTTATTAATGCCAATCCTTTTATTTTCTGTTTTGATGGTGGATTCAAAACCATATCTTTTCTCGCCTAATTGTCCGTCTTTCCATTCAAAAATTACTCTGCCATCAGTTACTTCTCCAGCACTTTCCCAGTTCAATATCTTTTGCCGGAAACTTTCTTTGGGATACAGGAAGAGATCTACATTGACAGACTTCACATTAGCATTTTCTCCTGTCGCCACTAAGTTTAACTTTCCGTCCACGTCTAATTGTAGCTCTAAAGAATCATATTGGTACAGATTTTCTCCACTAACCAAACCAATTAAAATTAAACAAATTACCAACCACCATCTTTTTCCCATTATCTTTACAAAAACGTTATAAATTATAAAACTTTTCTCTAACCATGGCCTTAAAACTCTATAACACCTTAACTAGAAAAAGAGAACTGTTCAAACCAATAAATCCACCAAAAGTAAATATGTATACTTGTGGTCCAACAGTATATGATTATGCACACATTGGTAACTTTAGGGCGTATGTTGTTGCAGATTTGCTAAAAAGGTATCTTACCTACAATAATAAATTCAAAGTGAAACACGTTATGAATATAACTGATGTTGATGATAAGACAATCAAAAATTCAATAAAACAAAAAACCACTTTAAAAAAATTTACTGAAAAGTATACAAAAGCCTTTTTTGAAGATATTAAAAAGCTAAATATAAAACCCGCCAATAACTACCCTAAGGCCACCCAACATATTAAAGAAATTGTAAGTATGATAAAAAAATTACTTAAAAAAGGGATAGCTTACAAAAGTGAAGATAATTCCATTTATTTTAATGTCTTTAAATTCAAAAATTATGGTAAATTGGCCAATATAGAAATAAAAAATTTAAAGAGTGGGGCTAGAGTAAAACAAGATGAGTACGAAAAAGAAAGCTTACATGACTTTGCTCTTTGGAAAGCATGGGATAACGCAGATGGAAATATTTTTTGGGAAACAGAGCTTGGAAAAGGTCGTCCGGGATGGCACATTGAATGTTCCGCCATGTCCTCTAAATTCTTAGGAAAACAGTTTGATATTCATACGGGAGGAATTGATTTAATTTTTCCACATCACGAAAATGAAATAGCACAAATTGAGGCCATAACCTGTAAAAAATTTGTTAAATATTGGGTACACAACGAACATCTACTTGTCGATGGAAGAAAAATGAGCAAGAGCTTAGGTAATTTTTATACATTAAGAGACATACTTAAGAAAGGATATGATCCTATTGCTGTGAGATATAGCTTAATTTCAACACATTATCAACAACAACTTAATTTTACTTTTGAAGATTTAGATGCTTCTAAGAGTACGATACAAAAACTAACAAATTTTGTTCGAAATTTAGATGATATCAAATCTAAAAGGGAAAGTAATAATAGTAAACATATTGAAAAACACATTAAGAATACAAAAGAAGGATTTGAAGAAGCTATGGATGACAATTTAAATATTTCTAATGCTTTAGGAGAGGTTTTTAGTTTTATGCATTTAATGAACGCAATTATACATACAATAAGCAAAAAAGAGGCTCAAAAAATTAAAGAAACAATATTAAATTTCGATGAAGTTCTGGGCTTAGGATTAAAAAACTTGAAAAAATCCACCGTCCCCAAAGAAATCTCAGATTTAGTCAAACAAAGAGAAACTGCTAGAAAAAACCAAGATTGGAAAGCTGCCGACCAACTTAGAGACAAAATCACTAAATTAGGCTATTCCATCAAAGATACAAAAGAAGGCTCTCAAATTAAAAAGATTTCGTGATAAATATTATATACTGTTAATCATTTTTCTTTCGTTATGGTAAACTTAATTTTTTTAGAAGGAATAGCAACTTGTGGAAAGACCATTGTTCAAGAAAAGTTAGCTAATTTTCTTAGATCACAGAACAAAAAGGTTCTGATTGTCCCCGAACAAAAAGTTATTAGCACTTTCCTTGAAAAAGGAATCACTCCGAAGAAGAGTTGTCAAAAATTAAGAAACGTTATTGAAAAGCAGTTGGGTTTGAATTATGATTATATAATATTTGATAGGTGTCATTTCTCAAATATTTCTTTTTTTGAAAACGCTTTTGATGAATTTGAAGAGATTGATGATTTGCTCTTTAAAATTGGAGCTAAAGTTATCTGGTTTTACTACAATTCAGATCAAATTATCGCAAGAGTTCGTAATTCATTAAAACACAGAAAAGGGACTGGCTATTCTAAACATCTTAAAATTCTTACTATAAAAGCAAACTCGCTTGAGGAAGAAAATAAAATAATTTTGGATTACTACACAAAAAGTTTAGAAATCCGTGAAAAAATAGCCACGAAGACTAAATTAGAAGTTTTGAGAGTTAATACCACTAAAATGATTCAAAAAAAAGATTATGATAAAATAATCCCAAAAATAGCTTCACTAATAAAAAGCCCAAATTAAAAAGAATTAATTATAAAAAAAGAAAAAAAAAGAATACTAAGCTTATTTCTTAGCACCCATGATTCTAAACATAGTGGTTCCGCAGTTAGGGCACTTTCCTTTCATTGCTCTTCTCTTTGTACCGCCTTTACCGTTCATTTCCACTTCTTTAGCTTCTTTCATTTCTCTTTTAGCTTTACACTTGACACAATATCCTTCTACCATATTTGGCACCTCGCATTATATTTTATGATTTTTACGCTTATAATTTAATTATTCTGCTTCATTTTATAAATTTATGCCTAATTTAAGCTTAAATCGGTCAATGGCTAAACTAGTCTTTCCTTCAAATATAATCTCTTTCACATTCAAAACTCCCTTCAAATCATCTAAAATACCTTTAATTTTATTTTCCAATCCTTTCTCACCAACTAAAACTAACTCCTTTATCTCCTCTTTAAGCGATAGTTGTTTATCTGATTTGAACTTACGAACTAGACTAATAATCTCTACGCCTATATCTCCTATTTCTTCACTAGCGTCATCAACTAGCCGTTTATTAAATTCTGGCCATTTACTAATATGAATACTTTTATCGCCTTCTTTCTTCTTAAAACCCAGTTGATAAATTTCTTCAGTAATGTAAGGCATAATTGGCGCCATCATCTTTAAAACATTTAAGATGACCTCATAAACTGTTTGCTGTCCACTTTTTTTAGCAGTAGCTCCTCTCTTATCTGGATTGTACAACCGATCTTTAACAATCTCTAAGTAATGGTCACAGAAAGTATGCCAGAAAAAGTTCTCCACTCCGGCTTTAGTCTTAGAATACTCATAAACATCAAAACTTTCCGTACTCTCCTTAACCAACTTATTTAGCTTACTCAAAATCCACTGATCGAATACCTCAGTAACTTTACTTTCCTTATAATCCTCTAAGTGCATTAAGCAAAACTTAGAGGCATTCCACAATTTATTAGTGAATTTTTGACCAGTTAAAACATCTTTTTCTTGATAAGGTAAATCATCGCCCAATTTAACCGAAGCTGCCCAGAATCTAAACGCATCAGCACTATATTTCTCAATTACTTCTTGAGCTACGACAAAATTACCTTTGCTTTTGGACATTTTCTGACCACTCGGATCTTGACCATGTCCAGAGACCATAATATCTCTCCAAGGAATGTTGTTGTGATGGTAATAAGACTTAGTAATGGTATAAAAAGCCCAAGTTCTAATAATATCGTGTCCTTGGGGTCTTAAAGACATCGGTATAAAGTTTTTCTTTTCCTTTTTGCCGCCCCAGTCCATATTAATCTCTGGAGTGCAGGAAGAAGTCATCCAGGTATCCATTACATCCATTTCTGGAATAATTTTACTTGTTTTCCCACAATCACATTTTCCGGCGTATTCTTCGTCTCTAGGATCTACTGGTAAATCTTTCTCTTTAGCTAAGAAAACCTTTCCACATTGGTCACAATACCACACTGGAAAAGGGACTCCGTAATGTCTTTGCCTACTAATTCCCCAGTTCCATTGTAAATTTTTAACCCAGTGCTCATATCGCACTTTCATGTGTTGGGGGTGCCAATTGATTTTTTGCGCGATCTTCAACAATTCTTTCTTCTTATCCAGAACTTTGATTTGCCACTGAGGTTTTTCTAAAAATTCCACTTCAGTGCTGCATCTTTCGTGTACATTAACTGGATGAGTAATCTCTTTTTGCTTGACAATGAATCCTTCTTCTTTCAAATCTTCAATAATCTGTTTTCTGGCTTCTTTTATTTTTAAATTAGCATATTTGCCTGCATTCTCATTAAGTGTTCCGTCTTCCTGGATAACGTCTTTTAAGTCTAGTTTATATTTCTGCCATTTTTCTACGTCTTCTTTGTCACCAAAGGTACAAACCATCATTAATCCAGTTCCTTTCTCTTGGTCCACGCTTTCATCTGTTAAAATTGGAACTTTATGGTCCTTAAACAAAGGGATTTCGGCAGATTTACCTTTCAGACTTTGATACCTTTTATCATCTGGGTGATGGAATAAGGCCACACAAGCAGGTAACAGTTCCGGTCGGGTAGTAGAGATAATTAACTTTTTATTACCGCATTTGAAGATAATGTCATTGAACTCCGATTTTAGGTCTACATTTTCTAAATCCGCTTGAGAGATAGTAGTTTGGCATTTAGTACACCATAAAGTAGGGCTGTTAATCCTTTCTAATCTTTCTTTCTTGTATAAATCAATAAATGATTTTTGTGCCACTCTTCTGGCTTTCTCTCCAATGGTGTGGTACAACAAACTCCAATCTAAAGAAAAACCTAACCGATCAAACAAATCACGATAAACTTTACCCGTTTTCTCAGTTTCTTTTAAACATAATTTGATAAATTCTGCCCGACTTATTCTGGATTTATTCGTTTTATATTTTTTCTCTACGTATCTTTCAGTAGGTAAACCATTATCATCAAAACCAATTGGGAAGAAGACGTTAAAACCTTTCATCCGTTTATATCTAGCAACAAACTCAAATTGAGAATAATGCATTCCATGTCCGACGTGTAAATGATCTGCTGAAGCATAGGGTGGCGGAGTATCTATAGAATAAATCTCCTTCTTGCTTTTAGTATCAAAAGCATAAGTCTTGTTTTTATCCCAAAACTTCTGTAATCTAGGTTCAGCTTCCTTGGAGTCATATCTTTTAGCTAAATCCATATAACAATAACAATAACATCTCCATTTAAAAAATTAACGAGAAAATCACTCTTCTTCTCTAAAAATATGTCTTAATTGTCTGGCAAAGTCTATTGTCCTTTCTGCTTCCTTTCTTAGTACCATATCAATAGCTTCCTGAGCAGATTTGTTACTGTCAACATAATGGTAAAAACTTTCACTTGATTCTCCGTCTCGTATAAATCTATGGAAATCACTACGATACTGCGGTTCAATTAACCATTGAGCGGCCATATATGTTTCTTCAGGTAACATTTTGGTTTATTAGTATTAACTTATTTATTAATTTTTCTAATCTCACTCACTCAACTTCAAACCATGAGTCTGGCTTTCCTTCAAACCGGCTTGAGTAATCCGAATAAATTTAGCATTCTCTTGCATTTCTTT
>JAAOXZ010000011.1 GCA_018221085.1 Candidatus Woesearchaeota archaeon | reverse complement strand
GTGTGTAGCGGCTAAAAGAAATGGAACGTATTTTGGAATTGGAGATTCAGCCGTATTTGAAGCAAGTAAACAATTTAGTATAATTTTAAAAGGGATAAGAAGCTAAGAAGAAAAATTGAATTAATGCGAGAACAACTTAATAGCTGAAGAATGGAGACCACCCACTAAAAAAAGTCGAATATCCTGGGGCAGTGTATTATCTAGCTTTAAGAGGGAATGCAAGAAACAAGACCCTGCACGCTGATCTGCTACCCTATTCTTCAGGAATTTTAATTGTCATCAGTCGGTAATTATAATTGTCGCTCAACAAAATAATCTAGTTTTCTACTGTAACCTTTACTGAAGAATGAATGGGCGATACCACCTACTGGACGAACTCTTTGAGAAACTTGTTGAATATTTCAGCTCGGAGGATGTATAAGTATTTTCACTTTAACATATAGCAGGATTTTGTAAAGGTAGGGGAAATTACTTGAGAAGTCTTTATTCTCCATGTAAAAAATATTTTTCCAGTGAATTTAATGTCCAGATTGCCTTTGTTAGAATATCATCAAATATAATAGAAAACTCTTTTTCTCCAATTGAAAATGCTTTTTTAATTTTTTCATATTTTTCCCCCTTGAGGTGGGCAATTCCTGCCGAACGTAGGGCTTGTAAATTTCTTAAAAATTCCAACATCCCTTTAAATTGAATGCCTTTGGAATTTAAAAAGGCTTCAAATTTATCAATGCCTTTTGCATTTTCTTTCAATGCCTTAATTCCATTTATCAATTCTTTTTCATTTAAAGAATCTATAAAAATTTTTGTAAAAGATAAGACCTGTTCATCAAATTCTTTTTGCTCATTAGTAAGCGGTATCCTTAAAGTCTTAAAATGATGTTCATCTTCTTTTGAAAGTGGCCTGAATAACTTCCAGCCATATTTTTTCTCCCATTTTCCTTGAAAATCTTTAAATTTTTGTTTGAAATACAAGTCACTCTGCTCTGGGTCTGCAAATTCTCCCATAAAACCTCTTTCCCACTCTGTCCTACTTATTTTCTCTCCTTGAGGCGTAATGTTAAATCGTTTCCAACGTCTTTGTTCTTTTATGCTAAGAATTTGACCGAGGTATCCTAAAAAAACAACTACATATTTGGAATGGTTATTATCCATCTTTAATACCCATAAACCCTCACAACGTAAATAACCATCTTCAACAGAATATTTTTCTGGATTAGCATAATAATCATTTAATACCTCTTTTCTAAAGAAAACGGGTGTTAAAAATTGTAGTGCGCCTGGATTTTTTCCGAAATAGTTATCCAATTTTTCAGGATCACAGGTGTGCAAAATCTCTTTCCCCTCATCATCGACACTAATAATAAAATCTTCATATTCTTCTTTCTTATCAAATAACTTCGGTTCAAAATCTTTTAATCCAGCTATTAACTTCTTACCCATTAACCATCCTTGAGATTTAATGTCCTCATCTCTGAATGCAGACCAATTGCGGGCACCGATTGAATAGACATAGTTGTCTTTTTGTACTACATCGTCAAAATCTTTAATCCCTAATTCTTCTATTGTTTGCTTTGCACAACGGTTGAAGTCGAAAAAAATAGCAAGATGCATTTTTTTAACTGCTAAAAATACTTTAATGTATTTAAGTTTAATCTGAATTTTTTTATCAGACATTAAAATTACATCTTCTTCATCACCATCGTCATCAATTGCTATAAACTTGTTGTTGCTTCGGTCTTCATATAAGTTAAAATAATGACGGAATTCCTCAGATATTTCATAATAGTCTCCCTTTATTCCATGAAAGTCTCGCCAATAAATTAAAGGTTCAACACCAGAATTTGGGAAACGGTAATATTCTCCAACTTCTTTCCCGTCTTCATAATGAAAAGTAAACCCAGGAAAACCACTTCCAATGCTTAAGTCCCGTGATGGATCGCATAATGATTTATCAACTTTATCATTTGATATTAATGCGCAATAAAAAACAACCGACTCAAAATCATTCATAGAACTTGAGTAGGCTGTAATCCACTCATCTTTTCCTAATTTTTCCTCAATTTCTTTGAGAAAATCTTTAAACTCTAAATCTATTTCTGGTTTTGTGCTTCTTTCTGACATAAGCATTATCTGAATTTATAGTAACCCATTATAGCAAACACCCAAATTTGTCTCTACTGCGATTGGATAAAATATGCCTAATTTTTCAAATTGTTCTAAGTGCTCTTTTGAAGTGTGTATACCCAGTTCTTTACAATATGAAACAAACCGATCTGTTGAAAGAGGTTGGCAAGTAATAAAGCACTCATTCTCTATTAGGTATTTTAAATTAATTTTTTTCATAGGGTAGCCCACCGCTTTGAAATATGTTCCATTATAGCACTTATATTTTCTATTAAAAAGAATTGAAAAAGCCGGAGCAACCAGATGAGAGGTGGCCGGGAAAAACTGGACAGAGACATAAGTGATAAGCTGTTCTAAACTAAAAGCAAGGGTTATCAGAGATTGAGACATCTTGAAAAACCCCGAACAGGGCAAGTGGCAAAGCCATATTTCGCGGATTGCCCTGAAAGAGGGAGAAAGGAGCAGCAGAGATGGCAAAGAGACGGAGAAGGAACCACGGGGCAGCATTCAAGGCAAAGGTGGCATTGGAGGCAATAAAAGGGGAGCAAACGGTAATAGTGTGTAGGGTCAAACCTACACAGGCTGTGCGAGAATTCGAAGAATGTTGATTTTGTCATTCTGAGTGAAGCGAAGAATCTCATAATAACAATCGGTTAATCTGCGAGATTCTTCGGCTGAAGCCTCAGAATGACAATTCTCGGACAGACTGTTTAGATGTAACAGGCAGGACGTGCATGCGGAAGCGGGGAAAGGAATGCTGAGCAGGAGGCGGAGACTACCGGAAAAACGTCTTAGCTCCTTTTTCCAATTTCGTCGTATACCTTTTTTCTGTGGATAATGCCAAGAATGCGGACTTCATCTTTTACTACTTT
>JAAOXZ010000080.1 GCA_018221085.1 Candidatus Woesearchaeota archaeon | reverse complement strand
GGGTCTTCTTGGATTACTTTTTCTAATGGCAGTGCACCTTTACTTGGCTCATAAACTCCTAACGTTAACGCTTCCGCTGCTAAAACTGCCATTCCGCCAGTGGTCAAAGCCATCGCAGAATGTTTTCCATCATGTTTTCCACATAAATCTACACTATATATTTTGTCATCATCCTCTGCTTGAACTCTCATTACTAGTGTATCTCGATCTTCGGGTTTCATTTGGAACGCTTTAGATAATACCTCCACCGCTACATCCCTAGGAACAATCTTGCCGTTTACACAAGGATACTTTTTTTCATCATCATCGAATCCATTGAAACCCATCATTACATTACTTTGCCATAGTATTTTGGTTAATTCTCGAGCCGTAATCTCATCTTGACCTACTTCTAAGGGTTCTTCACTAAAATAACCCACTCCAGATATTATTTGCATTCTCTTAAAATGGCCCGGATAACGTAAAGTATACTCTCCCATATTAGTAATATGTCTTAAATTTGTTGGCAAAGACCTTAAACCATCAGTCACTCCGGCCACTAATTCACCAACTCCTGGAAAATAAATAGTTTCTAATTCTGAAAGAGCTGGCACTTTCTGTACTACGCCATTTTTAACAATTAATGCATCTCGAGTATATTCTTCTATTAATCCAGGTACTGACCACGATGAAAAATAATCTCTTTCTCTTTCAAGGGGGATCCCACCAACATAAACACTGGCGTTAACAGTCCCTCCAGCCAATAGATGATCAAAATAAGCCACCAGCGCATTACTCAATCCAGGGGCGATCCCACAATCGATTAACACCGAACTATCATTTAACTTAGCCAAAGCATCCAACTCCGCTACTCTCTCCGGAGTTTGATCCCAAAAAGAGATATCTACTACATTTGCTCCGGATTCCAATACTGTTTTTAATGCCTGATAACCAAATGCTTCCGGCAAGGCTGTAACTACTAAATCCTGGTGTTCGGTCAACATCCGGATATTCTCTGGATCAGCTAGATCTGCCTGTACCTTGGCCACTCCACCATTAGTTATCTTGTCTAAAGAACTTTGATAGCCATCTACGGCTGTAACTTCATATTCATCCGCTAATCTGGTAGCGATGTAGGAACCCATGTTCCCGGCACCTAAAACAGTTATTTTATCCATATTTATCCCCCCAAGTGAATACTTTATAGAATCAGACCAGCACTAGATTATAAATCTTATTAAACTCTTCTAAAAACAACTCGCCACTACTAACGCTCATGATATTTTGGATGGTCTTTCTTAACTTCTTGTTCCCAAATAAAAACTCCATTAGTTTTTAATATTTTTTTGATACGTTCGTTTAAACTTTTTTCGTGGCTGTATAAACTTGCTGCAAAATGATCCATAATTACATCAGCAATTCCAAAATTTTCCTCATCTAACAAAAAATGTTCAACGGGCGAAGTAATTAAAGTTACTTTTTTTGGATTCAATATTGTTGAAGCTCGGTCAATTAAGACTTCACATCGTTTATTGATTTCTTTACTTAAACTTAGATTCTTACTATAATCTATCATTCCCATTAATAAATGATAATCTACATAATCAATAACTATTGGTTTGGGACTGTCTGGCGCTAATTGTTTAACTAAATCTGGCATAAACTCTCCCAATCCGCTGCCAATTTCCAAATATTGTTTGTAAGGTTCTATTTCCAAATTTTGAACTTCCAGAGAATAATCAGGTAGGTCTCTTGCAGTAACATGCATTTTACCTTTATCAAAACGTGGAATTGTAAAAATAAATCTCCTGAAGGGTTTTAAGTGAGTTCTTTCCGCAGTATCAATTGTGAGAGTATAATCACTATTTTGATCTATAACTCTGATTCTCTTGCTAAATCTTTCAATTTGATAATCAGCCATAACGTAATATTTTTTTATGTTTAGTTTATTAGTCTTCTTATTCCGTTTTATCATAAACCATTTCAAACTCTTCTAAAAACAACTTAGCAATCCCAATATCATGAATAATTAATACATTCTCATCATTTTTCTCATCACCGCCTTTAGTCGGGTTCATTGAACCAGTTATTACTGTTTTCCCATCAATGATAAATACCTTGTGATGCATTGTATTGGGATTAACATCTTTTATTACATCTGTTTGATATTCCAAAACAGTAAATTTGCTGTATTCTGTGCCACTGCCTCGGTTTTCAAAAACTCCCTTGACATCAACACCGGCCAAATTCTTCAATAACAACACATTAGCAATTCCATTATGAGTAAAACTGAAAGTCATGAAGTAAATACTCTCCGTAGCCCCATTCAACTCTTCTTTTACTCTTTCCGCACAGGAGTCCTCTGGACAGAAATAATTTTCAATCAAAATATCACCAATCCATACTTCTGGGTTCAAAACCTTAGCACCATCTTTAAACTCTCCGCCCCACATCTCTTCAAATTCCGCCAAATAATTCTCAACCAAAGCCCCATTTTCTATAAACAATATGTTATTGTCATTCTTAAATGCCCCGTTCTCAGTTGGATTCATCGAACCGGCAAACAACTTCTCATTATCAACCACACAAAATTTGTTATGCTGCAATCCCCAACCATCTTTCTTAACAAAATCATACTCAAACTCATCAAAATGACTATTGTCTATTACTACTCTAACCGAAACGCCTTCTTTATGCTTCTCCAATAATTTATCTTTAACGGATTCCAAACCCAAATCATAAAAAGCACAATCAATTGATTCTACAGCTGAATCCAAAAAATCTACTAACTTCCCAGCACAATCATCCTGAGGACAAAAATAAACTGCTATTGAACCAGAATTATCTACTGTTGGCACTTCCGACACACAACCAATCAAAAATAAAACAACAATCAACAAAACAATTCTTTTCATGATTTTCTATTTACCTGAATCATTGATTTCTACGCCGCATTCTTTTAACATATCGCTATTCCCCCTCTCAAAAGACCCATTATGGTAATGTATGGAGCAAGGAGTCTTTGCTTCCGGTCTTAGAAACCAATCTTTCCAAGCTTTGTATGACTCCATTCTGAAATAAGTAATATTTGCATCCTGACAGACAAAAGTGAGTTCATCATTGTTTCCAATCCGCATTTTATGGGGCATTTGTAATGCCTCTTCTGGAAAGGGGTCTCTTTCCCAAACTAAGGCTCCGTCATAATCTTGGGAAGTAAAAATTGTATAACATGGTTTATACCCGTCTTTTGCTGGAAAAAAGAAGAATGCTTCTCCTTCAAGTTTAATTGTTCCATCTTCTGATAATTGTTCATCTAAACATTTTTTATTAATTTTAATTTCAAGACTCATTTTTATTAATTCCTCCACTTTGTAATAAAAAACTTTATTTAGTCACTACTATTTGAATCTTTGGATTAAATTTATAAAAGACCTCCTTAGTTTTGTTAGTAGATGGCCAACATTCAAAAATTATTACCTAGGTATTCAGCAATTCTTGATGGTAAACAAAAACCTCGCTTCAAAGAAAGCAAAAAAGTCTTAGAAGAAAAAATAGCTCAAGCTTTTGCTATGCTAGAAGATTGTACTCTTTGCGAAAGAACTTGTGGTGTTGACAGAACCAAAGGCAAAGTTGGCTATTGTAAAAGCGAAGGAGAATTATCAGTAAGCGCACATTATGTGGGTGATGCAGATTTATCAATGTTTACTCCCTCTTATGATGTTTTTTTCTTAGGCTGTACCTTGAAATGTGTTTTTTGCCAAAATCCAGAAACCTCACAAGTTGAAGAAGATAAAAAGGAAATAACTGAAAAAGGTTTAGCAAAACTGATTAATCAAAGATTAACTCCCAAAATCATTGATTTTGTTGGTGGGGATCCCTTACCTCAATTACCTTTTGTATTAAAAGTTCTTCAGGAAGTCAGAAAAAACCTTCCAGTAATGTGGAATAGCAGTTTTTACATGACTCCCGAAGCCATGAACATACTGGCTGGGGTGGTGGATGTCTACTGTCCAGATTTCAAGTATGGTAATGATGAATGTGCTAAACGGTTATCTGATGTTAAAAACTATACTGGAATTGTAAAAAGAAACATCCAATTAGCAGCTGTCGATTCAGAATTAATCATCAGGCACTTAGTTATGCCTAACCACGTTGAGTGCTGTTCAAAACCAGTTATTGATTTTGTTTATAGAAATTTCAAAGGTAAAGTCCCATTAGAATTAATGAGTCAATATACTCCTTATTGGAAAGCTAAAGATTATCCCGATATTAATCGTAAGTTAAGAAAAAAAGAATTTGAAGAAGTTGCTGATTACGCTAGAAGTAAAAATTTAACTTGTTACGAATCTATTGTTAAAAATATGGATGAAATTTGTAAAGACTATATTGTTTTAGGATAAAAAAAAGAAATAAAAAAATAAAATATTTCACTTTCTAACTAAGTCGTATTTTACCCAACCATCAGAAGAATCATATTTATGAAGATAGAATGCATCTTTCCCATTTGTATCTACGCAAGTTAAAGACCAATACGGACCATCAGATCTAACAATAGACTTAATGTTTACACAGTCTGCAGGTATTTCTAATGCATTGCCTCCTTCCGGTTGTAGTGCAGTTGGTGAATTACAACCACTAGTCAAAGCAGCCAGACTTAAAGCTAACGCACATAATGTTCCTTTCATTTTATCACTCCAAACTCTATCCTTTCCTTTGATGAGCTCTCTTACCGGGTCTTAACTTCTCTGCACCGACTCCCTTATGTCTTAGGCCTCGCATTTTCCTACCGGCAGAAGTTTTCCCTTGGTGAACTCTTTTCCAGTGTTTCTTATTACAAATCCAATTGATTTTCTTATCGGATTTGATTACTGGGTGACAAGGATCTACTAGAATAACTTCAAACCAGTAATATTTCCCATCTTGTGATACCCAATAAGAATTTAAAACAGCTAAGTTGTTAAATTTTCGCTGAGTTCTTTCTTCAGCAATTAATTGATAATTTTTACGTAAAGTCAATCTTTGACCATAATTTTTACTTCTTCGTCCTTTCTTAATCATTGGTCTTTTATGACCGCCACGAAGTACTCTTTGACGAACCATTACATAACCTTGCTTGGCTTTATAGCCTAAACTACGAGCTCGATCAATTCTGGTCGGCCGGTGTATTTTAACAGTAGAATTCTCTCTTCTCCAGGCCATCAGCCTTTCTTTCCACAACTCACCTAAATTTTCTTTAGGCTTCTTCCATATTTTACGTACGTGTTGGTATAATCCCATTTTCTTGCCCTCCAATTAATATTTCTGATTTCAATACTTTTTAAGGATTCAGAGAAGGCACTCTCCACATTTCCTACCCTTCAAAACCCCATCTTCTTTAAAAGGTTTACTATAAATCCTAGATATCTTTTTTAGGCACTATGAAAATACCTCTTTCTAGGCCCTTAAAATAAAATCTTTATCGACGATAAAAACAAAAAATAGAAAACTTATAATTTCTTAACTTCTTTCTTGAATTCAGTCCCCATTTTCCTTAATTCAGCGACTGCTTTCTTCAAGGCTTCTCGGGGTGCAATACCTTTAGTTTCAATTAAGAATTTAGGTACTCCAACTAAGGGATGTTCTATTCGGTAGGAAGCTATTTCTACGCCTTTAACTTTCCACAGAGATTCTTTCAAAGCATTACAGAAGCTATGGGTTTCTCCTTTCAACTCAAAAACCATTCGCTTGTTGCTTTCTTCTAAAACATTCAATTCCATCTTGATTCAAAATTCCATCCCATTTATAAAACTTTCTTCTCCATCCTCCATAAACTAACCTCAACATTCTTGACCGGTTTCTCGTGCCATTTGAACGCTGCTTTAATCGGAAACAAATAATCAAACCGGTCAGTAATCGTAAAATCATGATCCTTACAGATAGCTTCCACAAAAACCTTAGTTACTGTTTTGTGCATGCTCCACACCACCATACTAACTTCAAAAGCCTTTTCTAAGAACAATTTATCGACATGTTTTTCTTTAGTTCCGAAAGGAGGATTTTCTAAAACCGTATCTATTTCCGAATCAAATATACTAATATTACCGACGATAAATTCTCCAGAACCAATCTCATAATCCCCTTCAATAGAGGCATAATTCTCGCGGCAAATATCCATCGCTTCTTTGCTTTTGTCGACGAAGAAGACCTTCTGCGCTCCCATTAATAAAGCCCCCACACCCAATATTCCCGGTCCACTGGCAGCATCAAGTATCACTTTACCTGCTAGATCTCCCTTTAAAGCCGCTTGCCAGAGCCAGTCTGCCGCAATCTCACTTGGCGTGGCATATTGCTCCAATTCCCAGGAAGGCTCACTAAAGCCCTTTAAACGCCCTAAAATTACTGCTAAATCTTTCTTCGATCTAATACTCATTTTATCCTCACTTTACTTCTTATTTTACGCCTAAACCATCAGTTCAAGCTAAATTTTCACTAATCTTCATTTCCTTATTAATTTTACCTTTCCACACA
Source organism: Candidatus Woesearchaeota archaeon (assembly GCA_018221085.1). GTDB lineage: Archaea > Nanobdellota > Nanobdellia > Woesearchaeales > GW2011-AR9 > JAAOXZ01. The sequence goes on along the minus strand of JAAOXZ010000080.1, from coordinate 181 downwards.
CTTCAATTTAACTCTCACTTTCCTTCACAAATATCCCCCTTAAACCACGATTAGCGCCATTACTGGCCATTAGCCCCCTAATTATGCCTTTAATCCACTTATTTTAACTCTCACTTTACGCTATAAAATGCCCTTTTATTGGCTCTTTTTTCCACAATCTAGATCTCACTTCTTCTCGCTT
>JAAOXZ010000079.1 GCA_018221085.1 Candidatus Woesearchaeota archaeon | reverse complement strand
TTGAAAGGGAATTTAGAATTGGGTATGGGTGGAGGTCCAGAAACAGGAGTGGTGAGAGATAAGAAGTTTGTTCCCAGAATAAAACCGCTATATTTCTGTTTAAATGCTGAAATTAAAAGGTATTCTCAAATTAAGAACTTTCCAGTATTATATGCTCCGTGTCCTTGCCGAAAAGCTAGTTTCAGAGCTAGAGTACGGGAAACTTTGGATGAACTGGAAAAGAAAGAACCCAAAGTCAAAGATAATATAGTCCAAGTTTTTTTGAAAACACTACCGCAGTTGAGAAAAAAATATAAAGGCAAGACTAAAGTGAACTATTGTCAAGTTTGTCAGGAACCTAGCAGAGGGGAAGTGTGTAAGATGTGCGGAATGTTACAAATGTGCAAATAGGAGGAATTAAAATGAATAAATATTTACAATATATGCCAAATGTTTTGCTGATGGGAGTTGGTGCATTGTTTCTTTATTCGGGTTATCACCAGTGTGCTCATGCTAGGGAGAATAGGGCAGAAGCTACACGGATAGAACAAAAGAATGATTCTAACTCGTATTTAGTACAGAGTATTAATCGACAGGCCAACCAAGATAATGCAGGAGGATATTTGTGTTTTATCATGGGAGGAATGTTGGGTTTAGGTAGTGCAGCCGATGCTAATCAGAAAAGAAAAGAAGGTAAATTAGAAGAAAAGATAAACAAAACATAGCAAAATTTTTTAAACCTCCTTCTTATCTTGGGAGTATGGCTTTCTGGAAGAATGCCGTCGCTTCATTAGGAATGTTATTAACCTTAAGTTCTGCAATTCCTTCCAAGGGCGGTGAACTCAAACCAAGAGAACAAAAATCACAAGTAGAAGTTACTTTAGAAAAAAAACTACAAGAAGATTTAGACAAACCGCAAAAATACACTTCTACAGGTCCATTGGGATGGACTACTCTAAGTTCGGATATTTTGGGAAGTGCTTCCGCATTCTATAAATTACCCCAAGGATTTGATTTTAATTTAAATGGTGATTTTGGGGGAAAGGGATTTACCTGGAAATTGGGAGAAGATGATTTTTATTATCGGGATGCACCGATTTTAGAATATTTCAAAAGTTTAGATAATTTAGATAACACTTATTTGGATGATATTGGGTTGGGTGGGACTAGTTTAGGTAGTTTCATAAATCTGTTCAATTCAGAAAAAGACTGGGTAGGAAATACTTTTTTAAATAATGTTACTGAATTGAAGGATGATCTGATGGATATTTATTCCAATCAATATTCTGAAGAATTTTTATATGAGTTGATAGTGAGTGTGGTCAAAGGAGATTTGGAAGGGTTTTTTGACGACCATAACATCACTGAACAACAAAAAAGAGACACTGAAGAAGCAGTAGAAGAATTTTTGGAAGACACTAATTATTTGTTTGATCACACTTTCAGTGACGATGTCATCAGGAATATCATAGATGGAGATCTGTTAAGTAATATTACTCTAAAAGATAGATCATTAAGGAATATTGTTAATTTGGCTGAAGGATTAAGTGATTTAATGGAATTACAGATTTCTGATGATTATGTCACGGCCAGATTAAATTTAGAAGGCAAGGGCAAAGTAGATACGGCGGTTTCTTTTACGCAAAATGTTAAATTGGGAGACCAAGAGTGGGTTTTTGATCACGTGGTAGCTTCAAAAAATCATTACGGAGGTAAGATTTTTTTTAATCTGGATTTAAAATTGACGGAAGGAGTGAAAATTTCTGAATTTTTTGATATTGATCCACTATTGGTGTTATTATATCGACTTTCTGATTTTGATATTCATTTGAGAGACATTAATCTTAATGCTATTTTTGATTTGCAGACGGAAACGTTGGAAAGTCTATCAGAATCTTTTGAAATAGCTAAAGTATTGGAACGCGGTAAATACGGACTGGGAATTGTTTATGAAAAAAGAAACATCCGTCAAGAAACCGGACACATTTTTTTAAATTTTGAATTTAAAACCGAGAGTAAAGAATGGCTATGGAAATATAATGAAATGTGGAAGAGCATGAGAGAAGGAAGGACTAGAAATCTAATTTATGTTTTTTCCGAAGAACAGCAAGATTTATTTTGGTATTCGGCAACTGCTGGTTTGGAACTATTTGATGATGATTATAAGTGGTACAATCGAGTGGTTAAAAACGGACGAGTAAAGAGTCGGGGAGATAGTAAAGAACTTTTTGATGTGATGCCGCGATTGAATTTGGCGGCAGGAGTAAAAGGATTGGCAATAAATCCATTTATAGCTCTAAAAACGTTTCCCGATTCGGTGTTAAGGGCGGGAATGGTTTTAGATGTTCCGTACGTGGTAGCAAAAGTATCCTTAGAACAGGCGTTGGGAGATGAATACTATGAGCGGTTATTGTCGCATTCGTTGGAACCGGCCATGGTTTTGGCAGTGGATGCTTCAGTGGTGTTGTTTGACGATAGTAGAAAAGTTCTGGATTACCATACGGCAGTAGAACAGATTGAAGCTTCACCTAAACCAGGGAAACAAACTAAACATGATCGAGTCTTGAGGAAGTTATGTTCAGATTTAGATGGCTTATTGTTCAATGTGCGGTTGATGGGTCCAGAATTATTATTGAGAACTACGTATGGTGCCGATAATTCCTTTTTTATTGGTGGGGGATATTTTAGTGATCTGGCAGAGAATATTCATGGAGTAGATTTGATAATTGGTTATGAAGACTTTTTGTTTAAAGGTCGTTACGGTTACACTAATCAGAATAATCATTATGGTCATTTAGCTAATATTTCTGCCGGAGGAAATATTAATGATTTATTTCTGATACAATTTGATTTGCGGGCGTTGCTGCTGCCAGAAACAGAATCCACATACGAGGGAGTAATTTATGGTTCAAATGATCTTCAAGCATCCCTTAAGTTTATTGGGTTTTTTTAGGATAAAACTTTATATACTTATGATTGTTATTGTTTTAAAACGAATTAAATAAGGAGGGAATAACAAAAATGGGGCTCGGAGAGATAATTACAGAAGTAAGAATGAAAGAGAAGGATAATCCAGAAGGGATTATAATAAGAAGAGACGTTGTGGCCATGGTGGTGAATGATCCAAAGATATTAAGTGAGAACGCAATAAAACTTAGAAGACATGTTCAAGAAAACTTGTATAATAAAGCAAATAAGGATTATTAGGTTATATGCAATAAAAGTGTAATTTTTAGATACAAATTTTTTGTTTGATGTTCTATCCAAAGTATAAAGAAACCCAACGTCCGACATAATGTGTGATAACGATAACTGCTACGGCAATGAATAAGTGTTCACCGACAACTTTCCAAATTTTAGCTTTTTGTTGTTTGGCTAAGTAGATACTGAAAATAGTTAGTAAGGAGAGGCCCCAAGCAATACTAACTATAATGGCAGTGGTGAGTTGAAATAGTAATAATGGGACGACAAAAGTTAAAGCGAAAATAAATTTAGTGAAAAAAGTGGCAGTAGCCGCTTGCCAGATTTCTAAAGTGGTATGTTTATTTTCTGATTCTTCTGAAATATGAATGCCAGTAGCATCGGAAAGAGCGTCAGCGATGGCAATGATTAGAATACCACCAATAATAACTGAAAGAGAATGGGTACTGGAATGTAAACCAACTATTAAACCTAAAGTAGTGATGACACCAGAGGCTAAACCAAAACTAAAACCTACTTTGATGGAATGATTCATTGTTAAAAGGAGTTTAAGGGAGTTTATAATTGTTATCATTTTGATAGAAAAGTTTATAAATGGTTATGAATATATATTCATTATAAACAACGGAGGTAAAATAAAATGCCAAATAGAGATGGAACTGGACCGGAAGGTAAAGGTACCTTAACTGGTCGACAACGAGGAAAATGTGATGGAGCTAAACCTTGCCCTCAAGGGAGAGGCTTTGGTCGAGGACGAAGAGCTGGAAGAATGAATCCGGAATAAAATGGTGCCTCGTCCTAGATTAAGAAGAAGAGTACGCTTCAATCCAGAAGTAACTTACTTTAAACCAGCGGGAGTGCCGTTAAGAAAATTAGAGGAAGTGGTCATTTCCCGTGAAGAGTTAGAAGCATTGAGATTGAAGAATACTCTGAATCTAGAGCAAAAAAAAGCGGCAGAAAGGATGAATGTTTCTCAACCGACTTTTCATCGGATATTGTTGTCCGCTAGGGAAAAAGTAACCGAAGCGTTAGTAAAAGGAAAAGCAATCAAGATAGAAAATAAAGAATGAACCATAAGAAAAGAAAGATATTTAAATGGTTTTTCTCTTTAGAGAAGAATATGTATAAAAAAGGATTATTGGTGGGTTTGGTACTGGTGGCAATGTTAGCACAAGGATGTGCTAAAGACCATGAATTACCCGTTTCTGAATATACTGTGAAAGATGGGGCAGTGATTTTAGATAAAGAAGGAAGTCTTTCTAATGGATTATGTACTGAAAGAAGTCTGGACGATAAGATTGTTGTTTTGGAATCAAAATATTGTGGGGCTTGTAGTGTGGTAGTTCCGTTAATAAGAGATGTAGGGATAGAATTGGGAGTAGATATTACTTTCTTAGATTTATCCGAGAGCGCAGATTCTTTAGAAATGAAGAAATTAAGAATCCAACCACATTATACTCCAACTATGTTAGTGGGTTGTGATGTTTATGTTGGTGGAAAATCAAAAGAGGAATATTTTGAAATTATTAGTAAATTTTTAGAATGAGAATTAGAAGTAAAAGGTTTTTAATTGCTGGATTGGTTTTAGCAGGTATAGTGGTGTTTTTCTTTTTAACTAAGATGGCATCTTCTGGTTTTTTGAAAAATATGGGTTTGGTGTTACCCTTGCCAGTGTTTACTTTTATTGTGGCCTTAGTTGATGGTTTTAATCCCTGTAATTTGTTTGTTTTGACATTGTTGTTGGGTTTATTGGTTTCAGCATCTCATAGTCGGAAAAGAATCTATGTGGTGGGTTATACTTTTGTGGTAATGGTGTTTGTGATTTATTTCTTATTTATGACAGCGTGGTTGAATATCTTTAGGTTTATTGGTTTTATCGATCCGTTGCGGATTGGGATTGCTTTATTGGCCTTGATTGCTGGATTGATTAATTGCAAGGAATTCTTTTGGTTCCGGAAGGGAGTTACTTTGATGATTCAGGAGAAACATAAAGGTCCTTTATTAAGAATGATTGAGCGGATGAAAGAAAAAATTATGTTTGCTTCGATGCCGGCTTTAATATTATCTTCTGTAACCCTAGCAGCCTTTAGTTCTTTGATTGAGTTACCTTGTACGGCGGGGTTTCCGATAATTTATTCTGGAGTGTTAGCGGGAAAGTATGCCTCCCATAGTTTGGGTAGTTATGCTTACTTGTTGTTGTATAATTTAGTATATGTACTGCCGTTAGCGGTGGTAATTGGAGTAATGGGTTACACTTTCCAAGGTCGACAAATCAGTAAAAGACAAATGCAGATCATTAAGTTAATCGGCGGTTTAATCATGGTTGCTTTAGGTATTGTTCTACTAGTTAATCCGGGACTATTGATGGGTTAGAACCTCTCAAATTTCTTTTTCACTCCCTATAATTATTCGCTTTTTTAATATGTTCAAGATATTTATAAAAATCAAAATTTACCGCTTCTAGTTGTTGATATACCTTCCCACCACCTAAATAACTATGAACCATTCTTTTTTGGAACTCGTTAAATCCATGTCCAGTAGGAAATCTAATAGAATAATTTGGGTTTGTAACTGATACCATATAATTTGGTGTGTCTCTTTTTGTACTAAGATAATCTGGTACTGGATCATTAGTAAATGAATCGCTGTGGTATAATCCAAAAAGATGGCCAAGTTCATGGATAATCGTTCCAGCTTTTCTTCTGATTCCAGCATTAGAAGGTCTCTTTTTAGTTCTTTTTTTATCTACGTCTCTCATTAATTCACCCATGATTAACATCTCTTCTGTTAACTTTTCTATTTTCTTTCTCTTTTCCATGAAGAAGGAATTAAAGAATTTGTCAATAAAAACAAAATTTAATTTTTCTAATTCAATCCTTCCTTTTCTATATGCTTCTGTAATCATTTTATACTCTTCCATACCTTTTTCTATGGTCTTTTCTACTGTGTCAATCCTTTTTTCCAATTCATCAAGAGAAAAGTCCTCTATTGCATCTTCTAAACTTCCCGCCATACAGTAACAAGCTAAAGCAATATTTTGATCTATGCGTGCTATACCTGCAGTATACATATTCATTAACTTATCCATCGAATACTCTTTTCTAATTCTACAAGTTTCTATTCCTTCAAGCTCACAATCCCTTTGAGCGCATTTTTCCCCAGTGTATATTTCAATAGCAAGATATTTAGCAGGCTTTAAAGCTGATTGGTCAATAGTGTCAACAAATCTGATGTCTAAATCTACACCCATTTTTTTATAGAAATCTGAAACATACTTGAATATTTTCTCTTTGTTTTTTTTGTATACTCCTAGTTCTTCACTTTCATCAATGTAAATATCAAGTGTAACTTTTTTTCTAGAAAGATCTACCTTTCCTAAATGGGCATAGTTAAAAAGACTATCTTCCCATATCTCTTCAAATTCGATTCTTTTCAACCTTTCTAATTCAAGATTTTTCTCTAAATCTATTTTTTGCTCCTTTTCTGATTCAAGCCTTTCTTTCTCTAGATCAAGCTTTTTTTTTAATTCAAGATTTTGTTTTTCTTTTAATTCAATTTTTGGTTTAAAATGATTTGTTGCACTATACTCTCCAATACTATGTCCCCCAAGAAACAGAACTCCAGCTAGTAAGGTACTGCCAACGATTTTAGTTAACGTGTTTATTTTACTCATTTTAGTTTACCTTCGTGAATTACAAATATAGCTTAATAATAACATTTGTTTTATAAATCTTTTGTCATTCACTACTTTAGAGTTATTATTCTGCTAGTTAATCCAAGTTTGTTGATGGGTTAGAAGTTGATTATTATTCTTGAAATAATTCAGAAACCATTAATTTATGATACACTTTGCCATTCTCGTCTATTTCTAATCCTTTAGAAACAAGTCCATCACATATCCTTTGTTCTCTTCCATCAGTATATTCAATTAAAAAAGGAACTCTTTTTTCTTCTTTGGAAGTTAAACGTAAGCCATTCATTTCAGCTGCTTGTTCTACTAAATCTGAAGCAAGATTGGAATGTCCAATATACAATCTAGAGCCAGTGTTTTTAGCAACATTGGCAAAGAATCCAAATGCTTGGGGAAAGACTTCACAAATACCTGGCAAATACATTGGAGAACATAAGCTGATGCAACCTTCGGCATCATAATTGTGTAAGGTTTCTGCGGAATTTCCTATTCTTAAATCCACTGTTTGTTTTCCGGTTTGGAGTTCTATTCCATATTGATGAGGTACTTCTTTGGCAGATTGTAAATTGACGCCAGTATTCAGTTGATATGAAATAGCGGATTGGTTTATGGCATTGGGATTTAAATCTGAGAATACAATAACTTCTGGTTCTAAACGAATAGCGCCATAGTTTCCTAGAAATCCGACCCCACAACCTAAGTCTATGACTTTTTTGGAGGTTACGCCTTGTTTTCTTAAATAGTGAGCTAGAGCAAAATGATTTAAAGTGGGGTTGGGATACGCTTCAGATTGTCTAGATAGAACTTTAACATCATCAAATTCAATTAAATAAGAAGTATTTCCTGAATTTGCTAGGACGTTTAAGAGTTCTGGATCAACACTGTCTCGAGGATTTTCAATTTCCTTTTCTAAATTAAATCCCAATATTCTCTGTCTTTCTAAATCTTGATCAGTAACTACAGTTATTTGTGTCATGGCATCGAAAATACCGAGTATGATTTATAAATCTTTGCTAGTTTCGGATTTGTTGATGGGTTAGAACCTAAACTTTTATTAAGGTCTGTTATTCTGAGTGGTTATGAGATATTTAACTGGGGAAGAAGCAAGGATTGCGGAGATGTGTTTAAGAAAGGCAGCTGAAGTAGCTTTGAGAGCTACTTGTTTGCGAAGTAAGTGTGGAGCAGTGATTATCAAAGATGATGAGATTCTTGGTAAGGGTTTTAATTCTCCGCCGGGAAATGATGAAGCACAAAGAAGGTGTCATTTATCCAAAGATTCTCATCACAAAAAAGTAACGGATAAAACTTGTTGTGTTCATGCTGAACAAAGAGCAGTGATGGATGCTTTAGATAAACACAATTCTGAAAAAATAAAAGGTTCCAGATTATATTTTATTAGACTTGACAAAGAAGGAAAGCTAACTCGGGCAGGAAAACCTTATTGTACTATCTGTAGTAAATCGATTTTAGATGTAGGTATTGAAGAATTCGTACTATGGCACGATGAAGGTATTGCTGTTTACAAAACAGACGAATACAACAATCTTTCTTATATGTTTAAAGGATAGAAACGGAGATTATTTATCTGTTTCGGGACGATATTTAAACAGGGCAATACATTTATCTAGACCAGTATTAACGCCATCTAATTTTTTACTAACTTCTTCAAAAGAATTTGCAGCCATTTCTAACAAAGCTGCTACGCCTTCCATGGAGGTATCGTAAATCGGACAATGACCAGTTTTATCGAGATCACTTTCTCTGACGCTATCACAATAGGATTGATCAATACGAATTTCTATTCTACCTTGATTATAGCGTTCTCTATGCTGGTACAAAACACATTCATCTCTCATTTCACAACCATGTTCATCCGTCATTGTATTCCACCGTCTGAATCGTAACCTTTAAGGATGTTTTCGGAAAGAGCTCCAGGTAACATTCCGTATTCTGGAGTTACTTCGGCAGATTTGCTTTCATAAAGTGTAAGCACGGGTCTACCTTGGTCATCACATTTTAAGAAGGCATAGGGTGTGCCGTCAATTGTTACTTCTTTTCCTTCACTACCTAACTCTTCACAAGTGAGTTCTAATTGATTTGGTTGAACTTCCCTTGGTTCTGATGTTTTTTCTGTACAATACTCGGTTATGGGCATAGTTACCATTCCAAACAAAAATCCCATTACATAACTAAATCCACTAAATGCCATTTTTATTATTCCTCCGTAAATTGCTGTTAAAAATGATGATTGATTTATATGTTTTGTGGTGTTTTTTTCCGAAATAACCACAAGCTTTATAAAGAAAAAGGTCTTCAGATTTAGTACGTTTTGTCGACGATAAGTAAACTTTTTTAAGGTTTAAAATTTAACTCAGAAACTAGTCAAAAATGGAAGAAAATCAAGCACCAAAAAAGTACGAAGCAGAGCAGATTACAGTACTGACAGGTCTAACTGCAGTTAGAAAAAGACCGGCCATGTATATTGGAGATATCAGTCTGAGAGGACTACATCATTTGGTTTACGAAATTGTAGACAACAGTATTGATGAAGCGATGGCTGGTTTTTGTACTAAAATTAGAGTGATTATTCATCAAGATAATTCTATTACTGTGATTGATAACGGTAGAGGAATTCCAGTTTCGATCCATCCTAAATATCAGATTCCAGCAGTAGAAGTGGTTTTAACTAAATTACATGCCGGTGGGAAGTTCGATCAGGAAACTTACAAAGTTTCAGGAGGATTGCATGGGGTGGGTGTTTCAGTAACCAATGCGTTATCTCAATGGTTAGAAATAGAGATTAAAAGAGAAGGTAAACTTCATTGGCAAAGATACGAAATCGGAAAACCAGTTACCAAGTTAGAAGTTAGAGGAGAAGCCCAAGAAACGGGTACTACGGTGCATTTTAAACCGGATGGAGACATTTTTACCGATACTATCTTCCATTATGACATTTTAGTTAAGAGATTAAGAGAACTAGCTTTCTTAAACAAAGGATTAGAAATTGAATTAGCAGACGAAAGAGAAGAAGGCAAAGCTGATAATTTCAAATACGAAGAAGGAATTAAAGAATTTGTGGAGTTTGTTGATAAAAATAAAACTCCTTTACATTCAGATGTCATTTATTTTAAAAAAGTAAAAAGCAAGATTGAATTAGAAGTAGGAATGAGATATAATACTAGTTACCAAACCAATGTTTTCAGTTTTGTTAATAATATTAATACTGAAGAAGGCGGAACTCATTTGTCTGGTTTTAGGACAGCTTTAACCAGAGTACTAAATAATTATGCTAAAACTATCAACGGTGGAACTTTGAGCGGGGATGATGTCAGAGAAGGATTAACGGCCGTCATTTCAGTAAAAGTACCTAACCCGCAATTTGAAGGACAGACTAAAACTAAATTAGGGAACAGCGAAGTGATGGGATTAGTCAATTCTTTAGTAATGACTGAATTAGGCATTTATGTTCAGGAAAATCCGGCAGTAGCAAAAACTATTGTCCAAAAGTGTGTGGAAGCACATCGGGCTAGAGAAGCAGCTAGAAAGGCCAGAGAATTAACTAGAAGGAAAAGCGTCTTAGAAGGCAGCAATTTACCAGGGAAATTAGCAGATTGCAGTAAAAAAGATCCAGCAGTGAGTGAAATCTATATTGTAGAAGGAGATTCGGCTGGTGGTTCAGCTAAACAAGGTCGAAATAGAGAATTCCAAGCCATTTTACCTTTGAGAGGTAAGATTTTGAATGTAGAAAAATCTCGAGTGGATAAAATTTTTCAGAATAAAGAAATTGTAGCAATGATTACTGCCATTGGAACAGGTATTCAAGAAGAATTCAATTTAAACAAGGCTCGTTATCACAAGATTATAATTATGACAGATGCCGATGTAGATGGAGCACATATTATGACTTTGCTATTGACTTTCTTTTATCGGTATATGAAGCCATTGGTGGAGGCTGGTTATGTTTTTATTGCTCAACCACCATTATATAAAACTAAGAGAGGAAAACGGGAAATATGGCTGCATAATGATGAAGAGCTAGAAAAGTTTAAGAATGAATTTGGGAAAGACATTTCATTTCAAAGATTCAAGGGTTTAGGAGAAATGAATCCTAAACAATTGTGGGAAACAACTATGGATCCGGATAATCGAGTGCTAAAACAAATAACCATCGAAGACACCGTAGAAGCAGATAGAATTTTTACTGTGTTAATGGGCGGAGATGTGGCTCCGAGAAGAGAATTCATTGAAAAATACGCTAAAGAAGTAGTTAATTTGGATGTTTAATGACTCTCAACCGTTTGTTAGTGGAAAGAGAAAAAACCACCTTAGTTTCTATAGAAAGAACTAATCCAAATAAAGAAGTAATTCAAGAAGCTAAAGAAACTGTTTTAGAAGGTTCTAAGAAAGTGCCAGCGATGTTACATAATGGTCCTTTTGCAATCGCTTCTCCAGTTTATGAAATATATCCTATTTTTTTAGGGATGCCAAAACCAACAGAAACAGCAGAAGATAAAGTTCAAGGAAACTTATTAAATGCTTCCGATCCTTATTTTGATTTAAATCAGCTGGAATCAATACCTTTTGCGGATGAAATTTTTGCGTTATGGAGTGGTTATCGTTCTTGTTTAACTATCGATCCAGTAACTAATCAATTATATCGTTTGAAAGGGATTAATTTTTTAGAAGATATTTATGACACTGCAGTTATCCGTGTGAATGATCGTCCAGACCATACTTGGATTGAAGGAGGGCAATTTTTAGCTAATGCTCGTTACGAAAAATCTTATTCTGCTAAATTTAATCGGGTGTTGCGCAGTGAAGGAATAGAACCCGTAATGGAATGTGTGGGTTTTTACAAGTATCCGTACCAGTATAAAGGTAAAAAATTAGCTACTAGCATTATTAAGGTGTTGGGAGATACCCGCTTAGATGAATTATTTTATGCTTTGGAAGCAAAATTCTTTTTTACTTTTGCTGAAACATCTTTGCTTAAGCACTCTGAAGAAAAGTACCGAAAATGGTTAGGAAATTATCGCCAAAAAGCTTCCTCTCTTTACCACGATTTAGGTTTTATTACCGGGAGACTAAAAAGATTAATGGATAGAAATAATCAATCTTGGAGCGATAATCCAGAAAGAACTAATGCTCATTTAGGTAATGTAGTTATTTATCGACAAGATGAAGATTATTTGGGAGTGGGATTAGTAGATTTTGATGCCTCTTGTGATTTAAGAGACAGTACCAAATCGGAGTTAGAACAACAACAAAAAGCAGAAAAGAAATTCTTTTTAGGAAGTGTTTTTAGTAAACCCATTAGTATGAGAAAAATCAAAAAAATTTCTGACCGCCCAATAATCAATAAAGAATTAAGGCTTTCTTTTGGAACAGGTTTTCAAGTGGGATATAAAAGCAAGAAGAGAACTATCAACAATTTGGTAGAATCTTATCGATTGACAGAAATGATTGATATTCTGAATAATCCGGCGCGATATGTATAATCATTTCTATTGAAATAACCGAAATGTTTATAAGTAGTTTATTACTGTTTAATAGTAACTAAACTTAAAAAGGAGATAAAAAATGAATAATTCACAATTAGAACAACAACTTTTAGACGAAGCAAAAGGAAGAGTAAAAGAATCTTTATATCATGCTAAACGTTTTGCGGAAAAAGGATTTGTTCCAGAAGCAAAATATTTTGTGCAGACAGCTAGTCGTGCTGGAGAAGTACCTACTTTCGTTTCTGAAGGAATTGTTAAGAATGCCCATAGAATGGGCACTAAAATCGCTTTACGCCATGGTAAAATGAGTGCACAAAAAGGCGATTTAAGAGAAGTAGAATGGCATTTGAGAAGAGCAAGAGAATACCGTCAGAATGCAGGATATGGCGCTAAAGTAGATACAGAAGTTTTAGTAATAGCTTTAACTGCAGTGAATAATGCTTTACGTTTTACTAAAGCAAGAGCAAGTAACTTACCTAAGAAAGGTATGTTTAACCGAACTGAAAGAGTACAAGGAGTAGAAAAGATACTTTTTGAGCTAGAAGAGATTCGTCTTCATGCAGTACAATCTGATTTTGATGTAGATAATAAAATCGAAGAAATCCAAGAGATTATTAGAGATAAAAAATATACAATTTAATTCTTTTTTTAAATCTTTAAACTAGTGATCTTAGAAATACCCATTCCGTCCATGGAAACTCCATAGAGAGTACTGGCTTCAGCAATAACAGAATCGTTGTGAGAAATCATGATATATTGGGCATGAGCAGAATATTCTCCAACTAGTTTAGCTAAGGTTTCTGAATTATGTTTGTCTAAGGCAGCGTCAATTTCATCTAAGATATAGAAAGAAGCCGGTTGGTATTCTTGGATGGCGAAAATAAAAGATAAAGCAGTGAGAGTTTTTTCTCCGCCAGATAAAGATTTAATATCTAAAAAGCGGCTACCGGTTAATTTCACTTTAATTTTCATCCCTTCTTCAAAGGGGTTGTCGGGATTTTCTAGTTCCATGTGGGCGGTCCCTTTCCGGAATAAGGTGGCAAAAATTCTTTGGAAATTCTGATTAAGATTATTGAAAGCAATCATGAATTGGTCTTTTTTCTTAGTCTCTATTTCATTCATCATTAACATGACGTCTCCTTTTTCTGAATGTAATCCTTGTTTTTTCTCAATTAGTCGTTGATATTCACTTTCTACTCGTTCATAAATTTCTAAAGCTTTCATGTTAACGACTGACATTTGAGAAAGCATTACTTCAAAACGATTAATTTCTTTTTTCAGTTCTTCTTCGGGTTTATTTTTTAGTAAAGGAGTATCTTTAAACTGTTTGAATTCTTCTTCTAAAGCAGCTAGTTTGGCCTTAACTTCGGCATTCTTTAAAGAAACCTTATTAATTTCAATCTCTGAAGAACGATTACGATCTCTGATTTTTTCAACCTCTTCTTCTTTTTGACTAATCTCATTACTTAATTTTTCTCGGTGATTGAAAAGTTCTTTGTATTTGGAATAGAACTCCACGCTTTCTTCTTCTTTGACTTTAAGATTTTTTTCTTGAAGATTAACCGTATTTTTAAGTCCCGAAATCTCTTGATTGAAATCAGTTTCTTCTTTTTGGTGTTGTTTCAAAATAGCTAAAATTTTATTTTTTTCGGGAGCCATGAGGTCTGTAGTTCTCAAATCGATATTTTTGATTTCGTTTTTAAGGGCGGCTAATTCTTCCCGGAATTGAGTTTTAGATTCTTCAAAGGCACTTAGTTGAGCCAATAATTGGGGATCTTTTAATTGAGAAATTTCCGTTTTGATTAACTGCCGACTGGTTTTTAATTCGGCCAATTCTGTGTTAATAGAAACGATATTTTTTTGCATTTGAGCTAGTTGTTGATTGACGGCAACTAAGTTCTGGCTTAATTCTTGTTTTTGTTCTTGAGAAACATCTAGATCAGACGTATCTAAATGGAGCGTTTTTTCCATTTTAATAATTTCTACTTCTAATTCGGATCTTTGATGACGTAAAGAAGAGACTTCCTGTTCATTGGTTTCTCTTCTGGTTTGTAAGGTAGTAATTAAAGAATGGTGTTCTTCCAGTTGTCGCTTAATCTTTTTTAATTCGTCATCAGCACCACTTTCTGAGAAAGAAGCAGCATTTCTCTTCCTTTTGAATCCTCCCCTCATGACACCAGAACTTTCAGCAATATCGCCTTCTAAAGTGGCCATTCGCAGTTTACCGATGCCGATTTTTTTGGCAGTATCAATATTGTCTAGGATTAAAGCGTCTCCAAACACATAAGCAAAAGCCTTGTGGTATTTTTTATCAAAATTAATTAATTTAATAGCAAAGTCATGAACTCCAGCACGTTTGGTTAATTTTTTGTGTTCGGTAGAAATACTATGTGATTTTATTTTGTTTAAGGGAATAAAAGAAGCGGCACCAAAGCGGTTCTTTTTGAGATATTTAATACACTCGGCGGCAACTCGGTCATTTTCTACGACGATAAAATTAGTTCTAGAACCGGCGACGGTTTCTAAGGCCGTGGAATATTTCTTATCTACTTTTCCTAATTGGGCGACAGTACCATAGATGCCTTTGATTTTTTTATTTTCTAAAATCTTTTTAACAGCAATATTGTGGAAAAGATGTTCTTTTTGAGAAATATTTTGAGCATCCAAGCGAGCTTTTTTTTCTTGTAAGGAATCAACTCCTTTTCTGAGGTTAGCTAGTTGAGAGGCAAAATTACCTTCTTGTTCTAAACAGTTATTGAGTTTAAGAGTAGAGTGTTTAAATTGTTTCTTGTTATTTTTTAATTGACTAACTTGTCCTTTATTTTCTTTCTCTATCTCTTGGACTTTAATTATTTTTTCATCAAGCGTTTGTAAATGGTATTCCACGCGATCTTTTTCTCGGTACAGGTCTTGCTGCTGTTTTCTAATGGTTTGAATTTCTTCCTGTTTCTGTTCGATAACTTGATCTTTTTCCTCAATGGATTTTTCTAGATTTTGGGTGCTTTCGAGATTGTTCTTCTTCTTGAAATTGGCTATTTTTCCTTCAATCAAGTTTTGTTGATTAGTTTTATCTGTTAGTTGGGTTTGAAGTTGTTGTTTTTGTTGTGTTAGTTGAATTGTTTTTTGATCGTGTTCCTTAAGTTCTTCATGGAACTGAGCTTTTCTTTGGGCAATTTTAGTGAGTTCATCTTTCAAAGTAGAGATGCGAGTTTTACTCTTGGTCAAAGCTATTTTTAATTCTTCAATATTTTTGTGGACTTTAATTTGTCCCTGCTCTCCTTTGTTTTCTATTTCTTGATTTAAATTTTTTATTTTTTCTTTGTTTTTTTGAACTACTATTTTGATTTGATCAATTTTACCTGCTAATTGATTGATTTTGTTTTGGAAAGTAGTATTTTGAGTATCGTATTGATTTTTGATTTTAGTTTTATGTTTGATTTGGATATTAAGATAGGTGGCTTTGTTAGAATCAATTTTTTCTTTAAAGTCTTTGAATTTTAAAGCTTGATCACGGTCCTTTTTTAATTCTCGGAGATGGGTTTTTCTTTCTTTGAGGATTATTTCGGCGTTGTTGAGTTTTTCTTCGACTTTATCTAACTCTAAGAGGGCCTTGTGTTTTTTCTCTTCATATAGGGAAATATCACTGACACCTTCGATAACCCTTCTTCTTTCTACTGGGGACATATCTACTAAACGGGTAATATCTCCTTGTAAGATGATGTTGTGTCCATCAGGATTGATTCTAGCGGCAGAGAGAAGATCTAATGTTTCGGTACGGGTGTGTTTTTTCCCATTGATACGGTAGATACTACTGCCGGATTTGGTGATAGTTCTGGAAAGGACGATCTCTTGGTCTTGATGAGGGAACTTTTTATTTTTATTACAGAAAGCAATTTCCACAGTACCTTTATCAGCAGGTTTTTTCTTTTTCCCACCATTGAAAATAAGGTTGGCGGCTTTTTCTGCCCGCATAGATTTAGCAGAGAGTCTTCCTAGAACGAAACAAATAGCATCTCCGACATTACTTTTTCCGGAACCATTAGGACCTAGAATAGTACTGAATTTATCATCAAAAAGAATGTCGGTTTTATTGGCAAAGCTTTTGAATCCGTGGATAGATAAACGATTGATTTTAGTCATATATTCCCTCTCTTTTGCTTGATTAAAAGGGATATGTTTTTATTTATAAAAGTTGTTGTTTTAGCTGGAATTTCTACTTAATCTTATTCTAAAACCTACTCAATGAATCTTTAATCACTAAGTTTATATACGCTATGTTATTCGGCGGTGGTATGGTTGACTCAGATTATCAAATTTTAATTGAAGAAGTTGTAACAAATGAAAGGTGTTGTTATGATAGTACAGAAATTAAATTCTTAAGACATTGTACTGGTTGTGATTTAACAGGCATTTCTGACGAAAAGAGATTAGAAAGTATGTTGGCGATGATGGAAATGAGAGATGATAAGATGCCAGTTCATGAACGTCTTAAGTGGTTATTGAAAAATCCAATTCCCTATTAATTGATTAAGAAAAAGTGATTTCTTCTAAAACCATACATTTTATTTTTTTCCTATCTAGTTGTCCTTTGGTTGCTCCAAGACAGCCACCATATTCCCCTCGAAAATAACCACCCACCAAAAGAAATGGTTCTTCAAATTGTTTAAGGAAAGCTAAACAATCGTCCCAGCTCATTCTACGTGGTTGGGGTGTATTGGAAAACGTTTTAATAAAGATGGTGTTTTCTGTTCTACCTAAGTGCTGATAACGGGCGGCGGTTTTTTTTAAACTAGCAGAGCTTTCTAAAGTGATTAATGGCCCATCATAAGTACTGATTAATCTTTCAAAATTATTTAAGTAATCACTATGGAATTCGTCAACAGATCTTAAATCAGGAATAAGAAAATAAGGATGCACTGCTAAGACTGGTGGGGCTAGATTGCCTCCTAGCGGAGTGTGTTTAAAGGAATAAATACCTTTACTTTTGATTATTTCAGTTAACATTTTGTAGTTTCTTTAGTTTTTTCTTAGCTAATCTATGAGCTAGATGGATGGGTTCTGGTAGTTTATGTGGGACTTTAATGCTTTGTTGGATAGTCTTGAGAGTAGTGCCTAAAGATACCAGATGGCCCGGAGAGATATAAAGTTTATTGGCATGTTCTCGAGTTTCTACCTCAAAACCAACTAATTCTTTTTCTAAGTAAACTTTGCTATTTTCAATTCTACCGACCGATATTTTTTTAGTGATGCCAATAGTAGGTATGTTTAAGGCCAAACCTAAATGAGAAGCCATGCCAAACTTCCTAGGGTGAAGGACACCAGAGCCGTCTACTAACAACAAATCAGGTTCTTGTTCTAAATTATTAAACGCTTCGATAATGGCTGGCATTTCTCGGTAAGCTAGAAATCCAGGACGGAAAGGTAAGGGGTCAGGTAGAATGGCAGTTTGTTTTTCCAGAAATTTTAAAGAAGGGAATTCACAAACTACGACACAGGCAATTAATTTATTTTGATATTGAACGCAATCTACTCCTCCAATGGTTTTTATTCTATTGAAATTATCTTTAAGAATAACTTTGGGTGCTAATTTGTACTGCTCTTTTTTTAATTCATATAAGTCCATTTTCAATGAACCTCTTTTTTGGATTAATTTTTGGGTTTGCCTGCAGATTCTGTAATGGCTTGGACTAAATCTAAAGTTTCTCTGGTTGCTTTATTGAAAAACTCCCTTACCATTTCATCTAAACTAGGACTTAATAATATATTGCCAATAGCTAAATGAGTATAAAATTCAAGGATACTTTCTGCTCTTTCTGGATCCTTCTGATAAACCTCTGCCAATCTAGGATTTTTAAGGATTAATTTGGAGATATAATCTGCTGTTTCTACCTTCACTGCATCATAAGGATCATTAACTTTTGCCATGACATTAATTTTAGAAGGAGATTTATAAAAGTTTCTGTGTTTTTTGTTACTTAGAAGTCGTGTTACAATGTTTGTAGTCCGCCACGTAACTTCTCTATTTCATTGTGGAGCTTAATTAATCGTTTTTTAGCAGAAAGAGGTAAGTTTTCCTTTTCAAAGCGTTCCACAATCTGAGAAACAGTTCCGGGACGATCTCCCAAGATCAGATTATCGGCATAAGCGATGACTTTTTGCTCGATAGTCTTAGGTAAGAAGTCTTTTTTAGGTAAAGGAAGTTTTTGTTTAATAATTTCGATTTTAGTAATACCGGCTCCGAGATGAGTTTCAGCGATACGAGCGTGTTTAGGTAACTTTTCTTTTCTCAGTATTTTAGCGCCGGCAATACCATGTTTAAGAGATGATTTGGTATTGGGTGGACAAGTAAATCGACCAATGTCATGTAAGATAGAAGCAGTAGTGATTAAATCTAGATTAACCTTATGTCTTCTTTTTTTAATGGCTTGGGCAATAGAAAGGGCCGCTAATTGTACTGCTTTGCCATGCTGTAAAACAATTTGAAAAACTCTACCATTGGGGGCATGTTTCTTAAGAATAGCAATGGCTTGTTCTTCAGTGATTTTCATACTTAAAGGATATTTAATTTGTTTTTAAAATATTCTATTTTTATTTCAGAAAGATATTTATATGTTAGAAAAATAGATACTGAGTAAAAAGGTGATACATTGTTTTTAAGAGAACAAGATAGACATTTTATTTGGTCGTTATTGGTAGCGATAGGTATCATCTTTATCTGGAAAGGGTTATGGGAAGGACTTTATGAAATACCTTACTTAGGTAATGAATGGGTAGCATTGTTTGTCGGTTTTGCCATACTAACTTTTTCAGGATTAATTATCAAGGAATTTGATCCTTCCGGCAGTTTAGAAAAAGCAGTCCGGAAGATTGTTCATAAGGTTAAAAATCATCCTCAAAAACATGAATTCCATATTAAATATTACGATAAAGTAAAAAAGAAACAGATTTCTGTTCCGGCAGGAAAAATTGTGAACTTTGAGAACGATTGTCTAATTGTTAAAGATAAATCTGGAAAACGGGAAATTTTTATTCCAGCTCATAGAATAACCGAAGCAGTACATAAAGGAAAATCTTATTGGAAATTATAAAATGGTTAGTAGACATAAAATAAAACGTTATTTTTGGAATGCTTTTGGAGTGATGGGTATGGTTCTTTTTTGGGCAGGAATTTGGGATGGATTGGGTAATTTGGGATTTTTAGTAAATCCAGTGTTTAGTTTAATTACTGGAGTATCAATCTTATTCTTTGCTAGCTTGATTTTCAAAAAAGTTGATTTTTTCAAAAAAACTAAAAAATCAATAGGGGAATTATTGGATGCGGTGCATCATCATAAAAATAAATCAGAGTTTACTATCAAATATCACGACAAAATTAAGAAAAAGCACCATTTATTATCTGCAGCAAGAATTAAAAAAATTGAAAAGTCTTTTTTGATTCTTAAAGAAAAAAATAAAGAAATTTTTATTCCGATGCATCGAATAAAAGAGATTTTATACAAAGGGAAGGTTTGGAAAGGATAAAATGAGTTGGGGAAAAAAAGGAATCACGCCTTTAATGGCCACATTACTGTTAATATCTTTCGCGGTAGCTTTAGGAGTAGTGATTATGAATTTTGGTCGGGCCCAAGTAGAATCAGAATCAGAATGTTCTATTAGTATTGGTTTAAAAATTTCTAATGTGGGTGGAGAAGACCAATTTTGTTTAGATCGATCGGGCAATAGATTATTTTTAATTGTAGAGAATGGCATTAATATTAAAGTGGATGGTTTGACAGTGAGTATTATTGGAACAGAAAAAGCGATAACTAGGGATTTGAGTGACGCTAAAATTGATAAGGCAGGAACGTATTTGAAGTATATAGATTATAACGTTAATGATCTGGGAGAATTACGACAAGTTAAAATAATACCCAAAGTAAAGATGTATGACGAAGTATTAATCTGTCAAGAAAAGGCCATAGTATTAGAAGATATTAGAGATTGTAACAATTAAAGTCTTTCTTCGACATAATTAGTAACTGATTTGGCGTGGAAAAATTTCTGACAGAATTTAACAACGGCTTTGGAATTGAATTTCTTACAACTGAAAACATCGATAAATGCCCGGCCATTCTTTTCATCAAAATGGGCAGAGATAGAAGAAGTTTCGATAAATTGCAGCATCGACCAGCCTCTTAAATCACCATGACCAAAACGCTCTAACCGAACTGGACCGTGTCTTTTCATTTTTATCTCTTTACACAATGCTCTGACGAATTTTTTGATTTTTTCTGGATCTTGAAGTAACTCTTTCTCACAATCATGTAAATCTACACTAACAGATCTACCCCACCATTTTTTAGTTGCCATAAGAAGAGAATACTTAAAAAATATATAAAAGTAACGTTTTGGTTACGGGTTAACCTAAACCTTTTTAATGGAGGAAATAATTCTTAATCATATGGAAATAGAATTAGAGTTGAATAAATCCGTAGAGGAGAACGCGGGACTTTATTTTGATAAAGCTAAAAAGGCCAAGAAGAAATTAAAAGGAGCCTTAAAGGCCTTAGAAGATAGTAAGCAGAAATTAGAGAAATTAGGCAAGGAAGAAGAAAAGTTTGTAGAAGAGGAAGAGAAGAAAAAAGTTAAAAAAGAGATAAAAAGAGAATGGTATGAAAAATTCCATTGGTTTATTAGTTCAGAAGGATTCTTATGTGTGGGAGGAAAAGATGCCACTTCCAACGAAATTATAGTTAAGAAACATGCCGAGAAAGGAGATTTAGTATTCCATACTGATTTGCCAGGTTCGCCTTTCTTTGTGGTTAAGAATGGCTTAGAAGCAGGAGAAGAAACTTTGAAAGAAGCGGCGCAAGCTACAGCGTCTTATTCCCGAGCTTGGAAATTAGGTTTAGGAACGGCAGAAGTGTATGGTGTTGAATCTAATCAAGTGAAGAAAGAATTTGGTTTACCAAAAGGTAGTTTTATGATACATGGTAAACGAAAGTATTTCAATCCACGATTAGAATTTAGTATTGGTTTGGTTGATGACGTAATAATTGGTGGTCCTCTTTCGGCAGTTAAAACTAAGACTAATAAATATGTGAAAGTAGTTTGTGGCAGAGAAAAGAAAAGTGCCTTAGCTAAGAAAATCAAAGCTAAGTTGAAAGGTGGAGACTTAGACGAGATCGTTAAGTTCTTGCCGGCTGGTGGCGGAGCAATTAAAAAGTAAATAATTTTTTAAAGACGACTTCTTTTTGGATGTTTAATTTACTGTCCCCATAGTGTAGTTGGATAGCATATAGGCTTGCGGTATTCGTGTAAACAGCCTAAGACCGGGGTTCAAATTTGCTAAAAGGTTCATACCTTAGGCATGAAATTCCCCGTGGGGACATTTAATTTTATCTAGACTTGCGGTAAGAAATGTTGCCACGATTGTCAATATTAACTATTTGGCCGTTTTCACATCGGTACCAGATATTTTTGACGTCAGTAGTAGTAGGCATAAAACTGAATTCTCCGACTAGTTTCCCTTTAGAATATAATTCAATGGTTTTTAGATCAAAGTCAGCTTTTTTATGATTATCAACTACTTGGATGGCATCGATGTCTGTTTTACAATCAATTCGTACGTAGTCTAATTCTTTATCACAACCAGCTAGACCTAAGGCCATTACACCAGCAAGAATAGTAGTTAAAGTTTTTCTCATTTTAAAATAACATATCTTCGTTTAGAAATTCTTCCATTCCTTGATAATCAAATTTGGGATGCTCAAAGTTAGTACTCCGTTTCTTAATTTCACTAGCAGTAACGTAAAGAATTCCTTTTCCTACTGGAACTCCATACATCGGTGTTTTGTATCCGCTGACTTGTTCAATAACCATATCGGGAATTCCGTCTTGATTTAGGTCTCCAGCGGCATAGGAATGTTTAGGTTCGGCGAGAGTACCGCCAATATAAGTTAGTCCTAAGCCAATGGTAGCAGCTCCAAAACAAATACCCAACATAAAACTTTTAAATTTCATTGTAATTAGTGACCATTTATTCAAGAAGTTTTGTTAACTCTAGTTTTCCTTCTTGTTCTAATTCTTTATATTTTCTTTCTGAATCTTGCTTGTCCCATTCAACCGTTACCAACCCATAGCTTGGTTCTTTGTATCTAGCAAAGGGTTTGTATCCTACAACACTTGCAAATGCATCAACTAATTCGGGAATATATTCTTGTGAAGAAAGTAAAAGAAACGTATCTTTTTCCCAAGTTATCATAAACCTCATTCCCTTATATTCTCCACCACAATTTGCTCCACTAACTGAAAGTGGATTGATCATAATATCTTCATTTTCTAATCCGCCTTGTTCTACTAAATCTTTTTGAACACTGTACCAATGCCATTTCTGTGTTTCGATTGGAGTACATGCATCTTTCATTGTTTCTGCCATGATAATCTTGAAAGAAAACTAGAAGTATATAAAAGTTATTAAAATTGAAATTTACATTAATATAATTTCTTTCTGAAAAATACTTGTAGAAAAACAGTGTTTTTAAACTGCACTCTTTTATTTTCAATTAAAATAAAATACTTTTCGAACAGTTTCTTTAACTCTCCTTCTTCCCAAAACGCAAAAAATCTTTGGGTATTTTTAGATTGATCCGCAATTAATTTTTCTCCTTTCCCTTCTTTAACACAAACATAAAGAATTCCTTCGCTTTTAAGGAGTAGATTTAGATTTTTGATAACTTCTGTCAGTCTTGATTTGGGAATATGTAACAAAGAAGTCACTGCCCAAATTCCATCAAAAGATTCACTTTTAAATTCTAAATTTTCAATATCCATTAGATAAGTGTTAAGCCCTTTCTCTTTACATAATTCAAGCATTTCTTCGGATAAATCAATAGAAGTAACATCTAATCCTTTATTTTTATAATAAAGAGAATGATCTCCAGAACCACAACCCAAATCTAAAATTTTTTTACCTTGTAACAAATCGATAAATCTTTGAAATTCTCGTCTTTTTAAATTCATTAATTCTTTGAATTTTTCAGACAATTCCCTTGCGTTTTGGTTATAGGATTCAATAGTTTTCTGTTTATAGTCCATAGTATTTACTCAACCAAACTTAATTGATTTTACGGACTTGATTCTTTCTTTGATATATTTGTCTTGGAGAACTTCTTTCACAAACTCTTCCAATTTGTAATTGTCTACTGGAATCTTAGCCATAATTTTATTCCCTTCTTGGAAGGCACTTTTGTGTTTTTTCTTAAAGGTTTCTACGTGTTCAGTAAACTTCAAAGGAGGCCCCATTTGAATATAGAACTGGTCAATTTGTTTCTTTTCTAGAATAAAATAAAAGATGGCTTTGGTATCCCACTTCCACTGAGCTTCTTTAATTTTGAAAGGAATTAACTTCTTTTTTAATAATAAGAAAGATTTCAATAACTTAGAACCGACTACATCGTCCTTACCAGTTAAAGGATTGATTTCGATATAAACTAAATTGTATTTAGTTTGTTTTTCTAATTTTTTAAAATCAACTTTTTCTCGTTCAAAAGATTTTAAATGAGGTTCTTTAAGAAAATCTCGAGCTTTTTGTTTAATGAGTAAGAATTTTTCCATACCGAAGGCAGCGGCCGCGTTTCTAGTTTTATCCACTGGATCAATAACAATTAAGGGAGAACGAAGTTTAGATGGATTAATATCTTTGAAAATTTGATGTCTTTGGTAATATTGTTTAACATCAAAAATATCTTTATGTTCCCATTTAGCAGCGGCTCGAATCAGTTTTTCAAAAGAACCGTAATGGATGGTTAAAATCTCTAAAACATAGCCACTCAACCCCGCAATATGAGATTCAGCACCATAACAATCGTTAGCTCTGATAAATTTTTTAACTAATCTGATTTGATCTCTAACTAGTTTGGGTGATTTTTTAACCCATTGAGCATGTAAGGGAGAAATATCAGTAATGTTAACTGCTTGAGTAGATTTAGTGATCTTTAGAATGGGAACAATTTCAAAAAGGAAATTTTGGTGCTTAGTTTGGAAGTAATCTCTGGAACCATGTAATCGAGTAAATTTAGGAACTGCTTTCTTAAGGGCTTCTTCTAGGAGGTTAGATAGATCTTCACTGTTTTTGTATTTTTTATAATCAAATTGGACAAAAATATCAATATCGTGAGAGCCAGATAACCAAGTATCTTTTTCTCCAGAACCACCTAAAATAGCTTTAGCTTGGATTTTTTTAAGCTGAGTATTAAGCTTTTTAATGAATTGGTTAGTAGTGCTTTGAAATTTCTTAGTTTCAGCTGCTGTAGGCTTAATTTTCTTCAAAACTTTAGCTAGGATATCTTGCATTTTAATAAGGAATAAGACAAATTATATTAAAGTTTTGTTAAACTATCTGGTTTTTGCTAAGATTTTGATGGTTTCTGCTTTTAATTTGTTTAGATCTTGCTTAGCTTGTTTTCTAGCTTTGTATTGTGGGTGGGTTGAGAAATACATTCCAGAAACTATCCCTAGTGTAGTCATAAGTGCTGGTCCAAATACCAAAGGAATTACTAGTTCTGGAGGCGTAATTTCAAAAATCTCATGAACTAATGCGGCGATTCCTATAAATCCCAGTGAAGAAAACGCACTTATAATTAAGGTAGCTCCTCCAAGATTTAAATCTGTCCTTTTTGGATGTTTCCCTAACTTTTTATTAATAATTAATTCCAAGTCATCCTTTTCTGATTGGTATTGTTCAAATACTTTTCTTTCTTGAGGATCGAGTTGTAGTTCATCTAAGATTATCTTTTGGTGAACTGTTCCTGCAGTTGAAAAATGAAGAAAAGGAAGTAAGGGGTTGTAACAATCGCGGAAATCTTGTTGATACTTATTGGGATGTTCGTCAATTAAGTAGTTAAGGAAATGTCTTTGTTCGGCTTGGAAAAGGGCATTTAATTTAACTTGGATGCCTTCCTTCCCTTCAACTATATCTTCTTGTTCAAATTGATAAAGTAACTTTTGTAAGTGTTTTTTATCTTTTTTAACCTGTTTAGCAGCATATTTTTGGGCTTTTCTGATTTCTTTACGGTATTTTTTAGATAATCTAGCTTCTTCTGACAGCAAAGCTTGGTAATGGGTTTTTAATTCGGCATAAGAGTCTAGTTGTTGTTCGTATTGTTCTGTAGAACTGTCTAACGCAATTTGTTCTAAAGGTTCTGGTGGAATTCTTTCAGAAGTTTCAACAAGAAGGTCTGGTACAGCGATGTCTTCTAAACGAGCAATATCTGTATCAAGTCCTTTTATCTCACCAAGAGCCCTAACAACATCTCTTGCTATTTCGGTTTCAGCATCCGCTTCGGCTTCTATCCGTTGACACTCTTCATATAGTTCTACCATGAAGGGATTTTTAGATATTATATTTATAAATGTTTAGGAGAAAATCAAATCTTCTTAAATTCTTTTTCTATGGTGTTGTCAAGCTTGTGGAAGTCTTTGATAATGATTCTTTTTATGGGTTTAGCGAATAAAGCGATTAAAATAAGCAAAGTTACAGCAGAAGAGACCAAGATTAAAGGTAAACTAATCTTGCCAGTGGATAATTCGGCACCAAAGTAAGTTAAGATGATCATTTGAATAATAAAACCGATAGTAGAAAACAAATTAAAATATTTTAATTTGATATCTGTGAGACCGGCACCAAAACTAACGACATCATTAGGGAAAATAGGGGCCATCCTAGTTAATAAAACGGCCCAACGTTTTTTTCTCTTGAATAGGGCATTAAAATGAACTAAACTCTTTTTTTCAAAGATTTTCAAAGCTAATTTTTTACCATATTTACGAGCAATGAGAAATATAAACATAGAACCAAAAAAAGCTCCGATTAAGGAATAAGCTAATCCCAAAATAGGTCCAAAAACAAAACCAGCGACAATAGTGGTAATTTGTGAAGGGAGGATGGAAATAGTGGTTTGGAAGAATTGTAAGATAATGATGGCTAACGGAGCGAGAATACCAAAACCAAGGATTACGGCTTTGAGTGATTCTGGATTAGAAAGATACTGTTTAACTAATGGGACTTCAGAAGCTAAAAAGTAGATGGCAATTAAAATTAATAAAAAAATAATAAATCTAAATGGGTGGTGCCTCTTTTTAATCATGTACTAAAGGAATATTTTGGGTTTTATAAAGTTATTCAGAATAGTACTCCTAACCTGAATAAAGCATAACCTACCCACGCTACCAAAACAGCATACCAAATGGCCATACCCCAATGTAAAGGAACTCCTTTCCAAAAGTGGTGTGCCGTTTTACTATGCCAACTAGCAGTAATAGTTAGACTAGCGTAGATAAGACAATCCAAAACCAACAAATACCAAATAATTTCTTCAAACATTTTATCACCTTTTTTTTATTTATGACGCCATCGAACCGGGATACAAGGAGAATCAAAGATTCTCCGGTACTAGTGAAATCCAACTATTATTTGACGCCGCGGCCCGGATTTGAACCGGGATATCCAGAGGAAACTGGTTCACTAAAGCTTTGCTTTTGGGACTTTACCCAAAGGCTAAAGTTTCAAGACCAGCGCAATACCAGATTATGCGACCGCGGCAGTAAGGTTGGATTTCACTCTGTATCCAGAGGAAACTGGTTGACTAGTTTTAAATTCAAGACCAGCGCAATACCAGATTATGCGACGATGGCATAATGTTAATAAAAATAGAAAGATTCTTTATAAAATTTTAGTTAAATTATTCTAATTCAGTGTAAGCTTTAATCCAAGACAGAGGTAGTTTACTATTCAACCATTCTTGTTTGGTTTTTTCAATGTCTTCCGGAGTAATTTCTTTAATTTTGGGACAATCCCCATCTAATCCAAAGATTATTTTATCGTCAAACCACATCATTAAAGGATAGGTACGACAATCCAAGGGTCTTTTGGAATAAATCTTACATTTTTCTTCCTTGACATCATAAAACACAATTTCCTTGAGAATCTTTTTTCAAGACGCTAATTTCTCCGCCCTCATTTTTTATTTTAATAGAATAATCCTTAAATTCAACCTCTTCTTGAGGAGTTAAGGCGGCAAATATTTTCTTAAAGGCGAAAGTACAACAATTTCTTTTACAACCAGCACAATCTAAATTGATCATAAAGTAGCCTTACTTTATTCTCACACATTCTAGATTTTTAGGTGCTACAGTTTCTATTCTGTTCTGTTTGTGGATAGAACTAGCTAAATCTAAACAACGAGAAGATTCACCATGATTAACAATCACTTTTCTGGGAGAAGGATTACATCTTTTAACATAATTCATTAATTGTCTCCTATCTGAGTGACCAGTAATTTCTACTTTGTGTATTTCCATTTTGATGTTAAGAATATGAGTTTTACCTTGATCTCGGAAAGGTAGTTCGGTTTCTCCACCTCGAATACGATGGCCCAATGAACCTGGAGGTTGATAACAAGAAAAAATCAAAGTGTGTCTTTTATCTTCTGCTAAATTTTTGAGATATTCTACAGAAGGACCACCAGTTAACATTCCAGAAGTGGCTAAGATTAAACAAGAACCTTCTTCTAAGATAATTTTCTTTCTTTCTTTCTGTGAACCGACTCTTTTGAAAATCGGTGACAAAAAAGGATTCTTATCTTTATGAAATATTTGTTGACGGATATTACGATTCAAAAATTCTGGATAGGCAGTGTGAATGGCAGTGATGTCCCACAACATACCGTCGATGTAAACTGGGATGTCGGGAATTTGTTTTTCTCTAATTAATCTTTCCATAATAATCATTACTTCTTGAGCTCTTCCAGAACCTAAAACAGGCATCAGAACTTTTCCTTTCCGTTTAATAGTATCTTTGATAACATCAACCATGTATTGGTCAGCTTCGGTTTCCACCATGACATTATCTTTACCACCATAGGTAGCTTCTATAATCAGAGTTTCTACTCGAGGAAACTGGGTGTTGGCTGGCTCTAACAAATTGGTTCGACTGTATTTAATGTCTCCAGTGTAAACCAAGTTATGCAACCCATTACCAATGTTTAAGTGAGAGATAGAACTACCCAACATATGCCCGGCATTATAGAAAGTTAATCTAATGTCTGGAGTAATGTCGGTAACAGCTTCGTAATCTAAACAGATGGTATGCAATACAGTAGCTTTAACTTCTTCGCTAGTATAAATCGGTTCTTTACCCTCTCCACGTTGAATCTTAATCATATCTAGTTGTAACAAAGAAGAAATGTCTCTAGTAGGTAGAGTACAATAAACCGGTCCTTTATAGCCCAGTTTAAAAAGATAAGGAAGTAATCCAGAATGATCTAAATGTGAATGACTAATAACGACGGCGTCCAATTCATTAACATCAAATTCGGGAGCATCTAAATAAGGATAACTTTCAGTACTGTCTTCACTGACATCAATACCGCAGTCAAGCAAGACTCTAGATTCAGGGGTTTGTAAAAGTAAACACGATCTACCCACTTGACGAGCAGCCCCGAGGAAGGAAGTTCTAATCCATTCGTGTTTTTTATCCCTCAACCAACCATCGTAAATTCGATGACCAGTTTTATTAAGGAATTTTTTCCGATAATCAGCATTTTGGTAAAGTACTGAACGAATACCTTCAATGATTTCTGATTGTATGGGTGGCATTCTTTTGATAAAAGGAACCCAAAAAGTCTTAGCTTTGATTTGTTTTAATAAATCGCCTCGTTTTCCAATAGCTAAACCTGGTTTTTCTACGTGGATAATAACTACGGAACGTGGAGGATCAAAAATAATATCTTTGATTTCTGATTCTACGGGAAGAATTTCTTTAATGATTTTTTCTGCTTCTTCTAACCCCAGACAAACGGAAGGATCGGCTCGTAATTCAATTCTCTTTTTGAATTCACTAACTGCTTTTCTGATGCTTCCTTGATTATCTAAAAAAAAGTCTTTATCTTTAGTATAAAGGACTATATTAGCTGCTTCAAAGGTCGCTTCAGAGATTTTTTCTCCGGGCAGTACTTTAACAATTTCTTTTAAGATATCGGGCATTTTAATAGTGTTTGAAAACTAAACGTTCATTTATAATTGAACATTGACTTCTTTGTGTAGTGCTAGTTTAATTTCTTTATTGGTGATGGTAACTACATCAATACCATTTCCAGAAGCAGAATCTCTTTGTAAGGCAGTATTTACGGCTTTAACAACTAAAGGTATTCCTTCTTCGAGAGTTATTTCGGGAGTGTAATGACTTTCTAAAACTCCGTAAGCGAAAACTGAACCGGAACCGGAAGAAATAAAATCTCTGACTTTGGTGACACTGCCATCGGGGAATAAATCATATAAATGCGTACCTAAATAGTCTTTTCCTCCCATCAAAAAGTGGGCAATACCGGGAATCATACTCATTCTTCGGATACTAGAGTATAACAATCCACCTAAGAGATTAGCAGATTCTTTCATAGTTGGTCTTTTACTAGTTCTAACTTCTTTTAATTTTAATTCTGCTCGAATAAGTTTGATTAATAATTGGGCATCGGAGACAGTTCCAGCAATAGTTACGGCAACATCATCTGAAATTAAGTGAACTTTTTCTGCTCTTTTGTCCACTATCATAGTACCAGCAGTAGCTCTTTTATCTGCAGCGAGGATAACTCCATCTTTACAGACAATTCCAACCGTAGTAGTTCCTGTTTTTAATTGTTCTTCCATATTATATACCTAGAATACTTTCCATCTATCATCTATTTTGATGGTAAACATGAGGATACTTTTAAAGTTTTTGGTTTTGTTTAGTAATCTTTTCTGATTCCTTTGTGTACAGCTAAGATTTTTAGCAATCCTTCGGTGTGGTCCTTGTTTAAAACTAACTCTCCTGTTTTTTGGTATTTGGGAATAACATTCACTCTGGTGCAATGCATATGGCAACCAACGTTATAATTTTGAGTATCGCAGATATGAATAATTTCTTGCATTATTTCATCTAAATCTAAACCCAGTTCTTCTGCTAAAGGTCTAAGATCTACATGGTTTAACATACCCCCTTGTTCACATACATTATGGACAAGGTCGCCAAGCAATAACATTTCATAATTAGTGGTCATTTTAATTTCTCTTCGTCAAAAGTCATGGTAAAAGGTTTTGTTTTATTTAGGTCGATAAGTAGAAATTGGTTTTTCTCCATCAAGCATCCAAACTACATCTCCAGATCTTTCTCTAAGATCAATATATTTTACTAAATTATTGAATAATTGTCTAACTTCTTTTCTTTCTGCAGGAGTTTTAGGATTAAGAGCTTTTTCTAGGATTTTGTACTTTTCAGCGTCAGCTTCAGCTAGAATTTCAATAGATTTTTTCTTAATTTGTGCGGCAGCATATTCTCCTTCGGCATGAGCAACCGCATTTTCATCATTTTGAGTTTTAGTATCTTGGACAGAGTACATACCTAAAGCCATAGTTCCAGCCAATACAATTGAGCCTAAGGTTTTTTTTATTTTATTTGGAGAGCGATGAGGAGTGTTATTTAAGGCATAATCAGATGCCCTATATATGCCGAGATAGTGTAGAGCTACTGGTAAGGCAAAAACAAATTCTTTTACTGTTTTTTCAATGTTGTAGATAATACTATATAGAACTGGTTTCTTTGGTCTATCTTGTCCATCGTTTTCAGAGGTTCCAAAATCTGCAGCAAAGAAATCAGGTACGCCTTCATCTTCTAACAAAGCAATATCAAGACCATCTACTGCTTCAAGGTCTTCAAGAACTCTATTAAAACCTTCAATATCAGCATCCGCTTCGGCTTCTATCCGTTGACATTCTTCATATAGTTTTTCCATTTTTAATTTCTTTACCTCTAGTAATTTTCTGGACGTTTTACTGGTCCGTCAGCGACATAAATTTGATCTACTATGTCATCAAGCTCAGTTGGAACTTTCGCAGCATTACCTTGCCAATTGCCTTCGGTATTGTTTTCTAATTTAACGCCAAAACCAGTTTCATAAGAACCTTGTAATGTGGATCCCAGGATCATGCCTTTTGCAAATAAAAATTGCGAGGGACATATTTGATTAACTCTTGCTACTAACTCTCCGTCTATTTCAACTCCTGGTTTAACTTTTACCGTGAAAATTAAATCATACTTAAAATTAGGTGGCAATGTTTCGTTTTTGTAGCCAATCGTCTTATTGGCGAGTACAATTGGTGTTAAATTATCTGTCATTTTATTATTCCTCGAATTTTATTTGTTACTCTTGTTTTTCTGCTGGTTTAGTTTCATAAAGTCTGGGCCTACCTTGCTCATCACATTTTAATGTGTAGGGGGTGCCGTCAATTTTAACTTCTTTACTATTTTCACTTAATTCTTGGCAGGTAAGTTCTAGGTTATTAGGAACAATAATCTCTTCTATATAGGGGATAACAACTCCAATGTTTATACCAAAACCAAAACCAAGCATAGTTCCCAGTCCCAATACCACTACATCTCTTTTTTGTGAATAATCCATTTTATTTTTACCTCGTTAATTTATCTTAAACGTTCTGCTCTTCCACGAATAGGAGCATCTTGTTTTTCTACGGGTAATTTGCCAATAGGTTGCTCAGTTTTTATTTCTTTGACATACTGTCCAACGGGCTTTCCATCAATCTCTAAGTAAACTCTTTGCCCATCAATCTCATAAAACTTTTCTGGTGCGTCATAACCAATAACATTTTCAACTTGAACCTGTGGTTTCATAGCTTCGATTTGTAATTTCATGGCTTTAAGGGCATCATAATTCGTGTCACTAGTCTGTTGCGCTCCGTATGAGAATAGTGCAGCAGTAGCAACTAAAATATATAATCCGGTTCTCTCTGTAGTGTGGTCTTTATTACTTAAGTTTCCTACTTTCCTTTTTATTTCTTCAATATCCTGTTCTAAAGTCATTTTATTTTTACCTCGTTAATATGATGTTAAGCTAATAATAATTCCCATTTATAATGGTTTTGATTATAACTCCCAATATTAAGTCTACCAAAACCTTTATATAACTCCCCTAATAATGATAAAAACATGAAATTGATCCAACAAGTAATGAAAGCAAAAGAATCTCTGGGAGAGTTAAGTGATTTAGTTTTATCTGCATTTTTAAGAGAAAGTGGATTTTCTGAAAATGGATTCAAATTTATGGCTATTGAAGATAATGAGTTAACATTCGCTGTTCCACCGCAGGATGATGCTGGATGGTACTCCGTTGGCGGAGAACAAGGATTATCAGAGAAGAAAGTAAGAGCTGCACAAAAAATTTCTCAAGAATATGACTTAAATATGTATCTGCCTCCGGATGAAACGGCAAGTAGGGGCCAAAACAATCACCATTTTGAATTTGTTGAAAAGCAGAGAGGGGAACAGACCGCAGCCAAAGCACACCCGTCTTATCTGGTAGTTGTTATAAACCCAGTTGATGACGTGGCCACTCAAAAACTCTTTGAGGGTCTCTGTGAATTATACCTTCGACCCAAATTTCTTTAAAAAGAAACAGCCCCTGGAGGGACTTGCACCCTCGACCTGCAGATTGCTTGATTTGTTAATTACAAGTCTGCCGCAATAGCTACTATGCTACAGGGGCGTAAAGAAGTGAATTAGGAATTTTCTTTATTAATTTTTCTGTTTAAATTAACTAATTAAAATAGCTGTTTTGCATGTTTCTTCTAACGTAGAACAAATAGGGACATCAGGACAATCTTGAGATAATCTTCTTTGAATATATTTAGCTCCGGAAAAACCTTCTTCAATACCCACAACCAAATTTGAACCATCTCTTTCGTGCCTTATTTTCCATTCCGCTAATTCAAATCTAGAAGTTTGTGCATAAGCTCTTCGACAAATATGTTCAGATTCTTTGGTGAGCCAAAATAGTATGGCCCCATTTTCTCCTGCTTTTCTTAAGTGATATGTTTCCCAATCAACTTGCTCATTATACATATCAATAGTGAATTCTCCTTTCTTAATTATTTCTCTTCTTCTTGGAGAAGCAACATATAATTCTGGAGCGAGAGTTTGTAGAGTTTCAATTGCTTGTTCTTGCCAATTGTAAGCTCCTTGTATGGGTCCAGCTAAGAATATTAACCTGCCATTAATATTTTCAAGATAATTTGGAGGTAAGATTACTTTAGTAGTCATAGTTGAATACCTTTATTCCTCTTTTAAGTGGCTGGGCCAGGCGTGAGAAGGGTAAAAGGAGGTTTTATCAGCATAAGGAGCGAATGTTTTTAGTTTGAACCATTGCTTGATGAAGGTTTGTAACTCATACGATTCTCGGTAAAGTTCATCTCGATGTCCACCAAAAAGCTCTTTATTGAAAATTCTGTCGGGGAACATTTTGTTAAAAAATTTCAGAATGGGATGAGAAGACCATTCTCCTCGATAATCAAGATCCATATAAGCAGTGATGGTGATTTCCATTTCTCCTTTGTTAACTTTTAACTTTACGCCGTCTTTAACTACATCTACGTTTACCAATCCGATACAAACAATATTGACATCCATCCAATAACGGTAATAAGAATTTTTTTCCGGTATTTTTTGTGGACGCCATTTGATAGTTATTACTTTAGAGCCTCCGGGATTAACTTGTTCTAAGTAAAAAGTTTCATAATGGTCGCTACCGGGATCTGCTAAATCTGCCCACCCTTTTTCAGCTAACCAATCGTGAAGATCTTCGTAGAATTTTTTCATGTCAAAAACGTCTTTGTATTTAACGCGATAAGTAGCTACTTGGACTCTTTTTCCTTTAGTTGCTATAGCAGGCATGATTAAAATAAAAGGACAGAAATTTATAAACTTTTAGGTTTGCAATTAAGCAGTTATAGACAATCACATAATTCACGTAATTCGTTTGTAAATAAAGGACGAGGAAACATTTTTATTTCAAAGGGGATTAACTGACGTAGATGGTAATATTGTTCCATTGTTGTTCTCTTATCACCAATAATATATACTTCAATACCTTTAAATGTCCCATCTGTTATTTCAGCAGCATTATCAGGTAAGATTTCAGTTGGATCCTCTAATGACTCCTCAAATCCTCCACAAAGGTGAGATGTAAAATCAATAAGGTGGATAGGAAATGTTGTTTTGTAATCCGTGCTACCCAGTTTATGCCTAGTTGTGCGACCGACGGTTTTGGCTCCAACTAAAAAGGCACAATATTCAATGTTAGCTAATTCACTTTGTGACGCAGTCAATGTAAAGAGTTGAGGAGTTTCTATTCTTGGTTTGGTATATGGTTTTTTGTGTTCCATGTTTTTGTTGAAATAAGAGTGAGTTTTAAAAGAGTTGTGGGTATTCAAGAATTCCGCAACGTTTAATATTCTTTTTTGAGCCAGCGTTTAATTATGGTAATTGATACCACTACAAATAGTTTAGCAAAAGAAATAAAAGAAAGGGGAGTGGTTTTAATCTCTATTTTATCATCTTTAATGGCTTGAAAAATAGCCGGAATATTCTTTTCTGAATCCAGTAAAGAGTAAGTTCTTTCTAAAGTGTGGGCTTTATGGACATCAGAATTACCAATAACTGGTTTGTGGTGTTCTTGAGCCAATTCCGCCATTTTTTTATTGGGGTTAATCCATTTAGTGTGAAAAAAAGAATACTCCCAGGCATCAAATAGGTCTAAATATTCAATGACTTTTTTTTTCAAACACGGCGGACCAAAGTAAAACGGATGAGGAGCGATGACTAAAAAAGGTTTATTCTGTTGTTGTTGCTTCTTTTTGAAATCGATTAATTCTTGGAAGGTGGTTAAAGATTGGGATTCTTCTTCAGTAATATTGTATAATAAAACTTCTTTTCTTTCAATATTTCTTTCTACTCCAGAAATTAAAAGAATATTTTTACTTTTAGCATATTGTTCCAATTCTGGGGTGTGGATAACTTTATTATGGCAAGTAAAGGCCATAACATCAAATTTCTGTTCTACGGCTTCATCAATTAAATCTTTGGCAGTACAAGAAAGAGTATCGCGGGGATCTTCTTTACTATGGATATGTAGTTGTATTTTAAGCATCAGATAGAAATTTTGTTGGGGATTATAAAAGTTGTTAAAAGAAGTTATTTTTTTAATAGATCATCTATGGTTCCTTGAGGGTTGGCATCTTTAAGAGCCTTTAATACCACTGGACTATCCCAATTACTAGAGTTTGTCACCATAACCACAGCATCTACGGCCCCAGTTTGTCCTGATTGAGAATATCCTACCCTAGCAACCCGAAAAACACGATCATACAAAACTCTGTTTTCTTCAGATAAACCGGAACGATAATCATTGTTGATTTTCATTTATGTTATAAAAACAAGTTCATTTTTAAATCTTTTGTCATTGTCTCCCAAAAGTAGTAATAAACGAAAGGTTTATAAAGTAGCGGAAATCAATCAGGATAACGAGAGCAATGATGAGAGAAGGCACTTGGACAACATTTCGCTTTTTCTAATAGAAGTGCTTAATATACGAGGTATATAAAAAATGAATAATTTATTTGAAAAATTAGGCTTAAGCCAACAATTGTTAGAAACAATTACAAAATTAAAATTTACAAAACCCACTCAAATTCAAGAGTTATCTATTCCTTCAATTATGGAAGGTAAAGATGTTATCGGAGAATCGGCAACTGGTTCTGGGAAAACATTAGCTTTTGGTTGTGGTATTGTTAACCAAGTTAATCCGGGAAAAGGAGTACAAGCATTAGTACTAACTCCAACTCGAGAATTAGCAGAACAAGTCAAGGGTTCTTTAGTGGAATTAGCACAGAGAAAACTGAAGGTTTTATCTATTTATGGGGGAGTTTCTATTAATAGACAAATTTATGATTTACGTAAAACAGAAGTAGTGGTTGCTACCCCTGGTAGACTATTAGACCATTTGAGCAGAGGAACTATTAATCTTTCAAACGTTAAAGTACTGGTTTTAGACGAAGCAGATCGAATGTTTGATATGGGTTTTATAGAAGATGTAGAACAGATTATACAAAATTGCCCCGCTAAAAGGCAAACGTTATTCTTTTCGGCTACTATTTCCGCCCACATTAAAGATTTATCAGATGCTTATATGACTAACTCAGTGGAAGTTTCAGCTAAAACTCAGGTAGATCCTAGTAAATTGAAACAAATCTACTACGATGTTCCCAGAAATCTGAAATTATCTTTGTTAATTCATTTATTGCAGCATGAAACTTCTGGATTGGCAATGATTTTCTGTAACACTCGGAGAACTACTGATTTTGTTTACAAGAATTTGAAAGTGAACAAAATTGATGCTATTGCTATCCATGGCGGTTTATCACAAAACAAAAGAACTAGAACCATCAATTCATTTAACGATGCTAAAGCAGGAGTACTAGTTTGTACTGATGTAGCCGCACGAGGATTGCACATAGATAATGTTTCACATATCTATAATTATGAACTACCTAACGACTCCACGGATTATGTCCACCGAATTGGTCGGACTGCTCGAGCTGGAGAAGAAGGAAAAGTAGTTAACTTCCTAAGTGAGCGTGATTATGATAACTTTTCTCGAATTTTGAACACCTATCGAGAGTTTGATGTGAAAAATGTGGAAGCTCCTTACTTGAAAAGGGTAGAAACGGTGCGAGTAGAAGACCGGTCTAGAGGAAGACGAAGACCTTTCTCAAGAGAACGTCAGGGGAACAGAAGACCCAACGGAAATGGAAACCCCTATCGGGGAAACATTCGTCGTAATTAAAGAAGAAGTAACTAACTTTTATAAATACGTACTTCTTTGGATTTAAATTATACTGAAAATCATCGGATTTCAAATGGAAATCCAAGGATTTTGGTATATACACAATGAATTAGATTGGAAACCTAATTCCTCTTAATATATGTTAATTGGATTAGTGGGGAAACCTTCAGCGGGGAAAAGTACTTTTTTTAAGGCGGCTACGTTAGCAGAAGTAGAAATAGCTAATTATCCCTTTACTACCATTAATCCTAACGAAGGAGTAGG
>JAAOXZ010000078.1 GCA_018221085.1 Candidatus Woesearchaeota archaeon | reverse complement strand
GAAAAAGTAAAGATAGCATTGTTGGGCGGTGGAGATATTGGTTTTCCTTTGATTTTCACTGGAGTAATCTTGAAAGTATTTGGATTGTGGCAGGCATTAATAATTCCTATTTTTTCTGGAGCAGCATTACTGGCTTTATTGTTAAAAGGCAATGAGAAGAAGTTCTATCCAGCGATGCCCTTCATCACTATTGGTTGTTTAGTGGGACTGGCAGTAGTATGGTTGATTATGGTTATTTCTTAAATTCTCCCATTCCATAAACTTTCTGGCATTTGTAACACCAAGTTCCTGGTTCAAATAAAGGTTCTTGAGTCATAGCGTCAGTTTCGGGTAACTTTTTGGGAGTGTCCCAATGTTTACAAGGAACAGTATGTCCTTCGGGGCAAATTAAGTATTCTATATTTTTTGTCATTTTTACACTGAAAAAAGCAGAGCCAGTTTGTGATTAGTAGTCTGCTTTTTTGGTGTCACAGAAATTCGTTTATTAATTTCGGCGAATTTCTCATGACATTCCTCCAGCAACTTTGATTTTTCTTGGGTTAGAAATCACTGGTTTATTTTAAGACCGAAATAAGAGAGAAACAGTTTTTATTTAAAAACTTAACCCTTATGGAAGATGTTTAGATGGCAAATTAAGAAACTTTTTTAAAGGAAGTATATTCTAGAAGATATATGTTGGTTACAAAGACTATTCCTGTAGTATCTCTGAAGAAAGAACCTCAAGAAGAGATCACTTTGATGCCAGGAATATTAGCTGAAGAACTAATGGTAGAAACAGAGGCTCCTGCAGAAGAAGTTCAAAAAGAAGAACCTCAACTTGTAACTTTAGATGAAGCGGTAGAAAATTCTGATGATTGTAGAATACTCACAGATCCAGAAACAGCTGAGGTAATAATTTTAGCACATTCATTTCTGCTCCAAGAAGAATTTAAAGCTAAAAATTTCTCGGATTTATTAAAAGATGATACCTCAAAAGAACAAAAAGGAAATTCTGTTCCAACTGTTTATGCATTGGCAGAAAAATATGAGATTCCCGAAGAATATGTTAAGAAGGCACTTAGTGTTTTGCAACCTAGTGTTGAACAGCAATTGGAAGATATTAAAAGATTTGGAGTATCCAGAACGATGGGAGTTACAAAACAAGATCATGATTGGGCGATTAATCAATATCTTGGTCATTTGACTAGTGTTTTACAAAAAACATTTCCTTTTTGGGAGTTTGAACTAAAAGTAAAGGAGGATGGTTACTATAATAATTGTTATACTGTTTATAGAATCATAGAAGAGGAGAAGGAAAAAGGCATTTTCATAAAGAGAAAAGTAACTAAAAGAAGGCGTAAAAGTTTTGTTGAGTTAGATGCCTATAAAAGTGAAGAAATAAAGAGTGGGAAGGTTGACAAAAGCAGAAAAATGAATCTTAGATTCTGCGATCCAATTGTTCTTAGGAATTGCGGGGAAGAAATTGAAAGAATTACTAAGAAAGACCTCGGCGATTATAAAGTAACTAAATTATATCATTATTCCCTTAAAAAGCAATAAACCTACTTTCTAACAAAGCCGCTTAGAGTGTAAATTAAGAAACTTTTTTAAAGAAAGTATATTCTAGAAGATATATGTTGAAAACAGAAACTGCATTACTGGTTGAAGAAGGAAGTTCTCAAGAAGAAGCAGATACTTTGACGCCAGGGGTGTTGGAGGAATTGACTTTAGAAGGTGTTAATCTTGATTTAATTCTTCCAGACTCAGTATTTGTTGATGCCTTAGTTCTTGCAGATAAATTTCAACTTGTTGCTAAATCCAGAAAACAAAAAAAAGAGTTAGAAGAAAGGGTTGTAGAAAGAAAAAAAGGACCTTCAGTTCGGGACGCATATAGAGTTGCTACAGAAGAAAAAATCTCTCCAGAGTATCTTACAGAAGCATTAGGTGTTCTTAATCCGTCTGTG
This sequence comes from Candidatus Woesearchaeota archaeon, assembly GCA_018221085.1. Lineage (GTDB taxonomy): Archaea > Nanobdellota > Nanobdellia > Woesearchaeales > GW2011-AR9 > JAAOXZ01. The sequence continues at coordinate 584 of JAAOXZ010000078.1, read as the reverse complement.
GAACAGCAACTAGAAGATGTGAAAAGATTTAATATTTATGCGTCGGATAAAGTTAGGGAACATAATCATCAAAGGTTAATGGAGCAATATAATAAGGATCTAATGTGCGTTTTACAAAGAGCATTCCCTTCTTTTGATTTTGAGAGGGGGGAGGGGAATGATTGGTATTATCCTGTTTATAGAATCACTGAAGAGAAAAAGAAAAAAGGGATTATATTCAAAAAAATAACCGTAACTAAGAAACGGCATAAATTTTTTAGGATAGACGTGGATCTAAGCAATTTCAGTGTAATGGTATATGATCCAATTTTTATTAGTGGTTGTGGAGAAGAATTCGAAAGAATTACTGAGAAGTATTTTAGTGGACATAAAATGTTTAAAAATTATGATTATTCAATTGAATAATTTCACTTCCTAACAAAACCACTCAACCTGATTTGTGGGGATTTAGCAGCATAGGTTTCTGGAGAAATAATAAGGCCGTCTTTGGCAGCTATGGTCTGTACTCCGGTTTGTTTTTGAATTTCTCGGGCTTCTAGAATGGGATCGGCTTTTAACATTTCTAAACCAAAGTGAGAAATGAT
>JAAOXZ010000077.1 GCA_018221085.1 Candidatus Woesearchaeota archaeon | reverse complement strand
AAACCAAGTGGAAGGAAACCTTATCCAAATCCGCTGAACACAAAGCTTTATTACCAGATGGTTGGCAGAGACGGCGACTTTGAGCTTACAAGCGATATCGGGACATTTGATTACAGGACACAGTTAAAAGAACTGAAGATGCCCATACTTATTTACGGCGGACGTTATGATCGCGTAGCGGTACCGTGGATGATGGTTCAATTTAAAATGTATTGTCCACAAGCAGAGTTTGTTATGTTTGAGCGCAGCGGTCATAATCCGCAGGTTGAAGAACCGGAAGCTACTATTGCTTTAATCAGGGGGTTTCTTAGTAAATAAAACAAGGTGCAATTATGACTGAAAAAATACGACTGGACTTACTTTAGGACAAACTTAAGGTCTCTTTTCGAATCCGGTTTTGACTACAGGGAAAAAGATGAAGAACTTGCTGAAGAATCCGCAGCGTATTGTTTGGATTAATAGGAGAGCTACGCAATCTATGTCATACCGAGCGAAGGCGAAGGATCGAAGAGTAAGTTTGCCTGCCCGCCAAGGTATCGAAGGGACACTTTTTGCAAAATATTGTTGATGGAAAACAATGGAGTGGTTAAGTTTGAACACTAATTAATGAGAAGGATTAAAATAATGAATCCCAATGATGAAATAAGACAAAATATATTACAGTACTTTTATGACCGAAATGCAAACGCAACAAGTAAATATGGTAAAAAAGGGTCCGCTTCTAAGATTAGTAATGCAAGAAAAGAACTAAAAGACAAGTATGGATTAAAGCAAAACGAAGTTGTTTCTAATTTAAACTATCTTATTGATCAGGGATGGATAAAAGAAATAATAATTGAGAAACACATTGAGAGAAGCGGCGTAACGATACCTTCCAGGGTAACTTGGTATGAAATAACAGCTGTTGGAATAGATAAAATTGAAGGCGAATCTGAATACCAACCAGCGGATAGATTTGCAGGCATAAATATACATGCAAGTGGTGAAAACGTAATAACATTAGGTGATGGGAATATTGTTAACGTTCATTATCAAGAATTACATAATGAATTAAACAATCTTAAGAATGAGATTAAACAACATAGCGAATTTACTGAGGCCCAAAAGTTAGATTTGGTTGCCGATATAGAGACTATCAAAGATCAATTGATTAAAAGTAAACCAGATAAAACCATAGTTTCAAAAATATGGGGAGGAATAGAAAAAGTTGTGACCGGGGCTAATCTAATTGAACTTATTACTAAAGTTACACCCCTTATAAATAGTTTAATCTAAAAATGATTTCGAAGAATCAAATTATTAAAGGAAAGATTTTCATTGGCTAAAAAGAAGGATTACAATAATTACACTAAAGAACAGCTAATTGCAGAGTTGAAAAAACTCAACAAGCGTAAGAAATATGGTTTAGTTTGGGAAGAAGACAAGACAAAAGAAAAATTTGAAGCCCAAGCTGAAGGCAAATTGCCAGTGCTTGTTGAGGAAACAAAAAGAGAAATAAAAACTACTGCTCATAAACCCACGCATATTCTAATTGAAGGAGACAATTATCATGCTCTTTCTGTTTTAAATTATACGCACGCAAAAAGCATTGATGTAATTTACATTGACCCCCCTTACAACACAGGCAACAACGATTTCAAATACAACGACAAGTTTGTTGACCGTGAGGACAGTTACCGACACAGTAAATGGCTCTCTTTTATGAGGAAGCGTTTGAAACTTGCAAAAAATTTATTGAAGACTGCTGGAGTAATTTACATTTCAATTGATGACAATGAGGTTTCACAATTAAAATTATTGTGCGATGACATTTTTGGAGAAGAAAATAATGTTGCTATAAATGTTTGGGAAAAAATTCATAGCACAAAAAACGATGCGCGGTATCTTTCGGTAAATCATGAATATATTTTACTTTATACAAAAAACAAAAGTAAAATCGTTATTTCTTTGCTTAAGAGAACAAACGAGATGAATTCAAGATATAAGAATCCTGACAATGACCCAAGAGGTGCATGGCAGTCAGGTGATTTAGTAGCGAATGAAATACGAAAGGAAGGGGCATACGAAGTAAAAAACCCAAAAACAAAAAAAGTGTTTACGGTCCCTAATGGTAAACATTGGGTTTATTCAAAAGAAAATATGCTACAATTAATTAAGGACAACAAAATTTGGTTTGGCAAAGAGGGTAATGCTTTCCCAAGAAAGAAAAGATTTTTAAGTGAAGTAATTGAAGGAAGAAAAGCTTCTACACTTTGGAAAAGTGAAGAAGTAGGTCACAATCAAGAAGGGAAAAGAGCACTAAAAAATTTCTTTGGCCAAACAGATGATTTGTTTTCTACACCAAAACCGGTTCGATTGATAAAAAGAATTCTTGACTTATCAAGCAAGGATAATTCAATAGTTCTTGATTTCTTTGCTGGTTCTGGGACAACAGCACAGGCAGTTTTAGAATTAAACAAAGAAGATAAAGGCAACCGCCAGTTTATTCTTGTTACTAATAATGAAGGCAACATTTGCACAAAGATTTGTTATCCACGAGTTAAGAAAGTAATTAAAGGTTATAAAAATACAAAGGGGCAGAAAGTAAAGGGATTGGGTGGCAACTTAAAATATTACAAAACTGATTTCGTTGGGGCAGAGCCAACACACCGAAACAAAAAACTGCTAACTGACAAAAGCATCGAAATGCTTTGCCTAAAAGAGAATACTTTTAATGAAGTATTAAACAAAAAATATTTTTCCATTTTCAAAAGCAAAGTAAGATATACTGCAATTTTATTTAACGAATTGAAAATGGAACAGTTCAAAAAAGAAATTAAGAAATTAAAATTGCCGATTTCTATTTATGTTTTTTCTTTAGAGGGAGATGATTTTAGAGAAGAGTTTGTGGAATCACAAAATGATATTACACTTTGTTCGATTCCCGAAGCCATTTTAAAGGTATACAGGCGAATCTATGGAACAGATAAAATTAAATCAAAATAAATAGCAATGATTATTAAAGATCTAAAATACAAGCAAACCGCGATTAAGAAATTAATTGAAAAAACTAACGAACTGTTAGAATATGACAGCAATGACAATATTGTATTTAAAGCTCCCACTGGCTCAGGAAAAACAATCATAATAGCTGAATTTCTATTGAAGTTTGTTAGCGAAAGAACAGATCACAGAACTTTTTCCTTTATCTGGGCTGCACCGCGAAAACTACATATACAGAGCAAAGAAAAGCTAGATAATTTTTATGAGGACAATCGCATTCTTGAATGTTCCAACATTGAAGATTTAGTAGAGAAAAAAATAGATGAAAATGAAATTCTTTTTCTGAATTGGGAAAGTATTAATAAAAAAGACAATGTTTTTATCCGTGAAAATGAAAATGATTTTAATCTTACTTCAATTATTAATAACACACTTGAAGAAGGTAGAGAAATTATTTTGGTTATAGATGAAAGTCATCACACAGCATCGGCAGAAAACACTCGCGGTTTAATTGAAATAATGAAACCAAAGGTAACCTTTGAAGTTTCGGCTACACCACACTTTAATTCTGAAAATTATATTTCAGTTAGATTTGAAGAAGTAGTTAAAGAAGGAATGATTAAAGAAAAAATAGCATTAAATCCTGATTTAAAGGAAGATAAACTAGAAGGCGAAGGAAGTGACGAATTTATTTTAAGAGAAGCATTGAAAAAAAGAGAAGAACTGCAAAAGCAATTTGCGAAAATTGGGAAAGATAATATCAATCCACTATTACTCATACAATTGCCCGATAACAAAACTATAGACTTTACAAACAAGAAAGATGAAATCGAAGCACTTTTGGCTAAAAAATTTAACACTACTACTGCAAATGGGAAAATGGCAGTTTATCTCTCAGAAGACAAACGTAATCTTGAAAACATTTCAAAGAACGATAACGAAGTAGAGGTCCTTTTATTTAAACAAGCAATAGCATTGGGCTGGGATTGTCCTCGCGCCTATATACTTGTCTTGTTTCGCGAATGGCATTCAGAAAGGTTTTCCATTCAAACTGTTGGAAGAATTATGCGGATGCCTGAGATAATGCATTATGGTATTGAGGACTTGGATAGAGGATATGTTTATACAAACATCGCTAATAACAACATTAAAATTGAAGAAGAATTAGCACGAGATTACTTTACTATTTATACCAGCAAGCGAAAGTCATCTTATAAGCCGTTTGATCTCGTTTCATATCATCTTTTTCGCCAACGCGAACTAACAAGACTGGCCAGTTCATTTATAAATGTTTTTCTGAAACACGCAAAGTCTATATCTCTTAAAAATAAGATTAACACCAAGGTCTCGAAAATTACAGACCATATTCCAATCAATGGTGTGATTCATTTAGAAAAAGTTGGTACTGTTTCAGAACCTGTTGAAATTTATAGTGACATTTCTCTTGCAAAAAATACTTCAGAACTTGAACTTGCCTTCAAATATTTCATTCAAGAAGCATTACATGAAGGCGAAATGTTTCCTGAGCAACGTTCAGTTGGTCGGATATGCACAAGCATATATCACTTCTTTTCCGAAGAATTAAAGATGAATTATGTGGAGAAACAAAGAGAAATAATGACTATAGTAATGAGTGATGAAAACAGACAAGCATTTAGAGATGTGATTAACGAGTCGTTGAAAGAGTATAAAATCAAACACCCGAAAGAAAAAAACAAAATTGTGGAAAACGATGAGTTGTGGAATGTCCCAGAGAAAATAGACTTCAATGCTAATCACCGTGAAGGAAATCCAAAGTTGAAAAAATCGATTATGGCTCCTGTTTATGAATCAACTTCACAATCGAGAAGTTGGGAGACCGAAAGGAGTTTTATTGAGTTTTTAGACAATCACAAAAAAGCTGAATGGTGGTTTAAAAATGGAGTTGGATACGGAACGTACTTTGCAGTACCTTACAAAGATGAAGAAGATGAAGATCAGGTATTTTATGTGGACTACATTGTAAAATTTAAAGATGGGAGAATTGGTTTGTTCGATACAAAATCAGGATGGACAGCAGCAGCAGCAGGGAATAAATCAGATGGATTACAACGATATATTAAAGAGCGAAATAAAAAAGGGGGAAATCTTTTAGGTGGGATTGTACATCCGAAGTCAGGTTCATTCTATACTTACACAAAAATTCCTTACAAGTATAATAAACAATTAACCGATTGGGAAATCATAGACTTTTAAAAATTGTTTTTTATTTGCCAGATCTTCATTACTCAGAAGACATCACCACAACCGGGTAATAAGTATAAATTTCTTTCTTTAAAAGCCTCCCTACCGGCAGGCAGGCCTTCTAATTCCGTCAGGAAAGAACTGGTCGTAGAAAATAATTTCCATTGGCTCACCGGATTGTGTCTGTAAAATACCTTATCACATTATCACACACTATTCATTTACTATTATTATTTTAGCAAATAGTAATTAATAACTTAAGGGCAAAAAATGAAATACATCTTACTCATTTTCATCTTCACTTTT
>JAAOXZ010000076.1 GCA_018221085.1 Candidatus Woesearchaeota archaeon | reverse complement strand
GCAATGGTTTCACCTTCTTTTTTATTGGTGTTAAGTGTTTGAAGAAGGTTTTTAGCTAAATCAAATTCTGTTTCTTCAGAAAATAGTTTTATTTGTTGTAAATGTTCTTTGATAACTTTTTCTTCAATCTGTTCTGGAGAAGAAGTATCTATTTTAATCTCTTCGAATTCTTTAGACTGCAACCAAGAGATATTTTTCATGATAAAATAAGCATTTTGCTGATATAGTTGTTGGAAAACTCTCTTAAAATCAATATCAGAAACTTTTCCCGTAGCTAGAGTGCCAGTTAAACGGATAGTTATCAGAGTGTTAGTTAAATCTTGTTCTGCTAATTGATCTAAGATATCAAAAGCAACAACTTCTGGCGTTTTATGGGAGCAGTCTAAGATGATAGGAATATGATCGACTATTTTAATGGGAACTAAAGTAATGGTTTGCTGATTGTTTTCCACTTGAATCAAATAATAACTTCCATGACTATACTTTTCTAAAGCACCAAAATTACACGGGAATAAAGCCCCAGGATAAGTGAAAGTACCGTGTGGTTGAGTTACATTAGTAGGATGGTGAATATGGCCTCCGGCGTAGTAATTGAAATTTTTAGGTAGGAAGGATAAAGGTTGAGATTCAATTTGTTGCAAGTGTTTAGGTTTTAATTCGGAGAGAGTAGTGTGGAAAAGAAAGATTTTGTAACCGGCTTCTGCTTCTAGAGATTCTAGATGAAGATTTTCGTAGTATTTTTTGTCTAACATACCTCGTTTTCCCAACATACCAGTGATTTTGGTGTTGGTTTTGGGGTCTGTGGTGAAGTTTAAGCAGAGTTGTTTAGTTTCGGGGTTGATAGTACCTTTACAAACGTTGATTAAGAGACCGGCATTTTCTAAGACGTCTAACATCGTTTTACCGCTGGGAGAAAAATCATGAGAACCAGGGATAGCATAGAAAGGAATGTTAGCTTGTTGTAGTTCCTTAAGTTTTTTAGTCACAGTTTTGAGAATTTCTAAGGCCGGTAAGGAAGTATTGAATAAATCTCCGGCGAAGAGAATAAAATCAACTTGTTTTTTAATGCAATCATCAATAGTGTATAAGAAAGCGTTAGTAGAAAGTTCCCTCATTTTAGGATCTCTCCAAGAACCGAGATGAGAATCTGCTAGATGCGCATATTTCATGGTAATTTGGGAGAAGGAGTGATTTATATAGATTGTTGTACTAAGGTTTACTGGTAATTCTGGTTTCTATTAGATTTTCGATGGTTGTTTCCTTGAGACGCTTGAGATCCTTTTTAGCTTGCTTTCTATCTTTGCGTTGAGGATGGGTTAAACGATCATTAACATAGCATATTGCAGTTGGTATCGCATATCCCAAACTAACTGGAACTGGAACCGAAAGAGACCACCAAGGCGAAATATCGCCAGCGATGGCAGCAGCAGAAGCAAATAGACCCATGAAAGATAAAAAACAACCTGTGGCAATCGTTTCTTCTCTCACTTTCTTCTGCCAGTATTCTAAACCAGAATATTTTTCTAATTTCTGTTTAATAATTGTGTGTAAATCTCTTTTTTCTGATTTATATTGTTTGAAAATTTTTTCTTCTTGGGGATTAAGTTGTAATTCATCCAAGATTATCGTTTGGTAAACTTTGTTTACTGCTGAAGGAAGAGAATCAGAATCCTTACAATCACGGAAAGCTAGTTGATAAGTGGGATGTTCTCCAATGAGATAGTTCAAGATATGTCTTTTTTCGGCTTGGGAAAGAGCAGCTAATTTAGTTTCAATGCCTTCCTTTCCTTCAGCTAAGCGGGTTTGATTTAATTGCTTTTGTAATTTTTGCAAGCGTTTTCTTTCGGCTTTAACTTCTTTAGCAGCATATTTTTGGGCCTTTCTGGTTTCTTTACGATATTTTTTAGATAATTTAGCTTCTTCTGTAAGCAAAGCTTGATAATGTGTTTTTAATTCGGCATAAGAGTCTAGTTGTTGTTCGTATTGTTCTGTAGAACTGTCTAAAGCAATTTGTTCTAAAGGTTCAGGTGGAATTCTCTCAGAAGTTTCAACAAGAAGGTTAGGGATGGGTTCGTCCTCTAAAAGATCAATGTCAAGGCCGTTGATAGCTCCAAGATCTTGAGCAACCCTTTGTAAACCTTTAAATTCGTCATCCGCTTCGTCTTCTATCCTTCGACACTCTTCATATAGTTCTACCATAACAGAATTTTTAGATATTATATTTATAAATGTTTAGGAGAAACAGCAATATTTATAAGCAAGAGTGGTTATTTGTTTATTGATTAAAAGGGGCGAGAATAGAAGAAAGTAAGAATATTAAGGTACTGGATAAAGTATTCCTAGAGACAAATTGTCCCCCTGTAGAATTTTGTAATAAAATGATTGGATGTTAAAAATGGATGTTAAAAATACTAAATATAACAAACTGGTTATTTTTCAAAGTAAAAAAATTAGAAGAGTTTGGTTTAATGAAGACTGGTTTTATTCGGTCATTGATGTAGTTCAAGCTTTGACAGATTCATCTAACCCACGAAATTATTGGAATATGCTCAAAAGTAGGGAATTAGATCACGAAGTTGATCTGTACACAATTTGTGTACAGTTGAAAATGCCAGCTCCAGATGGAAAATTAAGAGAAACTGATTGTGCTAATACTGAATCAATGTTCCGGATTGTCCAATCTATACCTTCTCGTAAAGCTGAACCTTTCAAGAGATGGCTTGCGAAAGTGGGGAAAGAACGAATTGATGAAATAGAAAACCCTGAACTTGCCCAAGCAAGAATGAAAGAAATATATTCTGCAAAAGGTTATCCCAAAGATTGGATTGATAAACGGTTAAGAGGTATTGCCATAAGGCAAAATTTAACCGATGAATGGAGAGAAAGAGGTATTGAACAGCAAAAAGATTTTGCCATCTTAACAGCAGAGATTTCTAAAGCAACATTCGGAATGACTCCCAGCGAGTATAAACAACATAAAAACTTACCTCAACAATCAAAAGCTAATCTAAGAGACCATATGAATGATTTAGAACTTATTTTTACAATGTTGGGTGAACGTGTGACGACAGAGCTTTCGCAAGATGAAAAACCAGACTCTTTTACTAAAAGCAAAGAAGTTGCTAAAAGAGGCGGAAAAGCAGCAGGAGATGCTAGAAAGACAACTGAAAAAGAATTAGGTCGTTCAGTAATAACAAGGAAGAACTATCTCTCTGAAACAAAGAAGAAAAAGCAAATTAAGAAAAATACTTGAGGAGAAAACGGATTCAGCTTGGTATTTAACAACTTTTAAATATTTAAAAGGCAGAATATAGTAAAATGTTCCCGTTTTTGAAGCGGAAAGAAGAAAGTAAGGTTAATTATCTACATACTGCTATAGATTTGAAAGGGATTAAAAGGTGGTGTGAAAAGAATAAAGTTTCTTTAGAAGATGGTTATGTTAAAAGTTTTTCTCGAATTAAAGAATTGATGGAAGTACAAGTAGAACAAAAAATACCTATTTTAAGTTTTTTGATTTTACCCTTGAGTCAAGAAGAGACCGCCTTATTGAAAAGTTTAAAAGAATTTGTAGATGGAGAATTTTTGAAGAACTATTTGAGAGAAAATAAAATCAGAGTAACTTTATTAGGAAAGTGGTACGATCTACCTTCTGAATTGTTAGATAGTTTGAAGAGGTTAGTAGAAGAAACCAAAGATTACGATAGTTTGTTCTTGAATTTTTGCTTAAATTATGACGGTCAAGAAGAAATAGTAGATGCGTTTAAGATTATGATTAGACAAGCCATGGCGGGAAAGTTAACTGCCAGTGATATCACTAAAGAAACTATTAAAGAAAATATCTATACTTCTTACTTCGTAGCCCCAGATTTAATGATTGGGAATGGAGATAGTAAAAGTAATGGTTTTTTCTTATGGGATAGTGTAGGGAGTAAGAAAGTTTTTACTGAGAAAGATTTTCCCGATTTTAGTAAAAGTGACTTTGAGAAGATCCTGAGAAATACTTAGTATTTCTAGGACGCCGGAAATCTTTGATTTCCCAGCGTTCTAAAGAGTTAGTTGAATTGAATTTTCTAAGTTAGTTGGCCCGTGAGAGATAACGGGAGTGCCTTGTTGAATAATTTCTTCAATAACGTAATCCATGACTATTCTTTGAGACCACCCAGTCATTCCAGTTTCACCTTCTTTAGGAGTGTAAAAATAATTATCTCCTTGGTACGGTGAGTCTGGTTCGACAGGATTACTAAATTCAATACCATATAAATGGATTTCTCGAGCCCCCATCACATAAGCTATTTGTAGGGCCATACAGGCACTAGTACCTCCGAAATTGATTAGTTTTTGATCACGGGAAATGAGTTCGGTAGTGGAAATATCACGCAAAATTAAATGTGGTTTGGCGGGTTCTACTATTTGTGAAAAGAAATCATCAATATATTCGTTACCAGGCAAGACGCATCTAATGCCTTGGCCTTCCTTCCAAAAAACTTCTTCCGGATGTCGGTCCATGTAACTTTCATATACTTGAATTAATGAATTTCTTACTTCATCGTTGGGATAAAACTTAGGAGAGTAAATGGCGGCAGTAGGGAGAAGAATGCAAGTTACTTCGTCGGGAAGTTCGGTGAACCAAGAACGTTGGTAGGCGATTTGATCTCCAGAAAAGAAAAAATCGTTATCAGTTAGGAGACAACCAGCACCATTAACGCCAATGGCACGGTGTTCTTGGTGATTAAATAGTTTAACAGAAGGTGCAGAACCCAGAACGGCAATACTTTTATTATGGTACAAGTCTTTTAATTGATCTAACATATTCGTTTGGGGAGTTGAAGAGTTTATTAATTTTATGTATACTGTATTTTTACAATAAAGTTTATAAACAAACTTCGTTTCTAAACAAAAACACCTATGAATCATTTGACGAGGTAAGTCGATTCTCAGGTTTGTTAAAAAAATAATCATGGAGGTCATGACTATGGCTGATGAAGCAAAAATATTAGAATTAATTGAAATCGCTCGGGAAACGGGTAAGATTAAGAAAGGCGCTAACGAAGCGACTAAAGCAATTGAAAAAGGAGAAGCTAAACTAGTAGTTTATGCTGGTGATGTAAGTCCTAAAGAAGTAATTATGCATTTACCTTTACTTTGTAAAGAAAAAAATGTTACTTGTATTGAAATTAAAAGCAAAGAAGAATTAGGTGCTGCTGCTGGTCTAGGAGTAGGAACTGCTGCTGTAGCTATTATTCGAGAAGGAGATGCTAAATCTGGTGTCGAAGCTTTGGCTAAAGAAGAAAAGCCGGCTAAAGAAGAGAAGAAAGAAGAAGCTCCTAAGGAAGAGAAGAAAGAAAAACCCAAGGAAGAGAAGAAAGAAGAGCCTAAAGAAAAGAAAGAAGCTAAAGAATAAATATAAAAATGAATACTAATAGATTAGGAAAGTGGTTGACTGGTATGGGATTAGTGACTCTGCTTGCTACTGGAGGGGGTATGTATCATATTATTGACCAACAGAATCGTATATCTGCAGAATACCACGAAGAAAGTCAAATATGTCAAAAATATACCGGATTAGAAAAAGATTTACAAAGAAATGATAATTTAGAATTTACTGTTCCAGAAGCCAGAAAGAACTATCAAGAAGCTAGAGAAAAACATCAACAAGCAGTCACTCTAGAATTAAAAGCTCTGGAACCAAGTTATGAAAACGCTCAGAAAAGATTAAAGGAACGAGATGAAAAACTTCCTATAACTTCTTCTTACGCGCTTGGAAGTGTGTGCAGTACGGCTGTAGGAACAACCATGACGATAAGTGGGATGATTATGATATCACTACCGCCCTTCTTCCGTAAGAGAAGAAAAGAAATAAACAATGGCTAAAAAAATATTTAAGAAAGGAGACGAAAAAGGAAAGGTAGAAGGTGAAGTTAGATTTTCCCATGCAGTTCCGGCAGAAGTTAAAGAATTAGTAGGTCGAACTGGAACTAGAGGAGATATTACTCAAATTTTATGTTTAGTTATGGATGGCAGAGACAAAGGTAAAACCATCCGAAGAAATGTTAGGGGGCCAGTTAGATTAGGAGATATCTTAATGTTAACGGAAACCGAAATCGAAGCCCAAAGAATGGGCGGCGGACGAAGAGGAGGAGGAAAGAAGAAGTAAGACAATGCCTAAATGTACTTTTTGTGGGAAATCTATTCCCCGAGGAACTGGAAAAATATTTGTACAAACTAGCGGTAAGGTTTTAAATTTCTGTAGAAATAAATGTGAAAAGAATATGTTTAAGCTGAAAAGAAAGCCATTGAATACTCGATGGACTGAAGCTTACCGAAAGAACAACAAGAAAGAATAAAATGATTGAGAGAACTTTAATTTTATTGAAGCCGGATGCGGTGCAAAGAAGTATTTGTGGAGAAGTTATTTCTCGTTTTGAAAGAGCTGGCTTAAAAATAGTCGGAATGAAAATGTTTTGGGCCGATCGAGATTTTGCTAAACAACATTATGCTGAACACGTAGAGAAAAAGTTCTATCCTGGTTTAGAAGACATGATTGTGATGGGTCCAGTAATTGCTATGGCTTTAGAAGGTGTAGAAGCGATTGCTTTGGTTCGAAAGATGTGCGGTGCTACAGATCCTAAATCTGCTGCTCCAGGAACTATTCGTGGAGATTATGCTCAAGTAAGTTATGAACACGCTGACGAGAAAGGTATTGGAGTAAAAAATGTCATTCACGCTTCTGCTAATCCAGAAGATGCTAAGAAAGAAGTAGCATTATGGTTTGATGACAAAGAATTACATTCTTACAAAACAGTACAAGAAGTACATGTTTTTGAGTGAGCAATTGCTTTTTTATAATGGGATTCAAAGACAATTAGTTCATAAGGGTTTACTGGACATTTAACATAATCATTCTGCAAAAAAGACAAACAAGCACCAGAAATACTTTTAATCTCTTCTTGAGGTAAGATTTTTACTCCTTCTTTGACTAAAGTACTTGCAAGTTCTTCTAATGTTCCTCCAGAAAATTGGGAAGTGGTTCTTACTTCCTTTCTAAGTCCTAACTTATGCCAGTATTTATTATCTACGTCTTGATATACTATAACTTTAGCACCATAACTCTGCCTTCCACCGCCTCGAGAAACTAGCTTGCATAATTCAACTGCAAAATGTTGGTTATCCTTCCGTTCCATGGGGATCACAAGTAAGTTATAGTAATATTTTAGAGTATTTATACTTTGTTGTGCTGAAGGGGAGTCATTTTGGACAAAACTTTTATTAAGGCAAGGTAATTTTAATTAAATTGGTGAGTCTGATGTTCTGGAGGGTTAAAAAATGAATAAATTATATTATAAATTAGCAACAATGGCGGTAGCTGGAGCGATGGCAATAACTCCTTATTTGGGTTGTGCACATAATCCAGTAAAAGAAGTTCAGCCAGTGGTGCAAGAAGTTGTTGTTCAAAAGGAGAAGGAAGTTCAAGAAAGAGAGAAAACCCCGTTAGAAAAATCTACAGAATTTATTGGTAAGGTTTTTGATAAATATGGAAAGAAGTTTGATGGGTTTAGAAATGGAGAGTATACTTTTTTTATAACCAGAGAACATTTAGATAATGACGGCATTAAAGATTTCATTTTGGTAATTAGTCCTCAAAAAGAGAATTCTGAGTGGTGGACTTATCCAGCTGGTTTTAATGCACTATATATAGAAGACACTAGTGAAAAAAGTGGATTAGGTATTGTTGATAAGTTAAGTTACTATCAAGACACCGGAAAAATGTGGGAATTAAAAACAGTTACCTTAGATAGTTTTGCAAAGCAGATTGAAGAATTTAAAAAAGCATTACAAGATCCGAATAGCGAGCAGGAAAAATCACTGGAACTGCGAAATAACGTTATAGAAACTCAAATAAACCTCGACCTGGCGAATAAACTGTATTCTGGGGCAATAACTGGTTTAGAAGGATTACTAAAACGAACTCCGAGGAAGAAATAATGAGTTTATACAAAGTAATAAGAAACAGAGTACTGATTTTAGCTTCTGCAGGATTATTAGCCCTAACTTTACCCAATTTATGTGAACCAGAACAAGTAACTCTCAGAAAAGGAACAGAATCAAAGAGAGAAAACTCTTTTGAAAAAATTTTTAGTAAATCCAGACAAGAACGATTAGAAGAGAAACTAGAACAGATAACTCGACAGTTTAAAAGAGACGATCTTAGCTATAAGTCTTTTAAACATAATGATTTAAGTTGTTTATTGGCCAAGGAAAATATTGATAACGATGGTATTCCAGATTATGTATTGCTAATCGGAGGAAAATGTGATAAAGAATTTCCGGAATGTCCCCCAGTATATTATATTGAAGACAGCAGTGAACTCAGTGGATTGGGCACCGTCGATACTTTCTTATTTTATGCTCCAGATGAAAAAGGAATTAAAAGAGTACGCCGAGTGGAGCAATCAGGAATAGAAATAACCATCGCATTTTATGGAGTTTTTAAGGAGCGTGAAGAACCAGCCTATAAAAAATTAGCACAAGAAGCAAAAAAAAGGATTCAAACAAGTCAAGAAAATATGAAAAACGCTAATAAAGCGTATTATAATATTATTTCTGGTCTAGAACTGGAATAAAAATTCTAAATTTAATAAAATAATTTTAAGTTTTCTCTTAAGGTACTAAGATATTGTTGTTCTTTAACAAAATCATATCCTGGAGTACCTCGAGCTTGAAGAGATTTGTTGCCATTTATTGCGGTACTTAAAATTAATGGCCAAAGCTCAGCAGATTTAAGATCGCCGAACATGGGTCGTCCAGTATCTAACAAGGTGTCTAAATTATCTACTGGAAATCCCCTAGCAATGGTGTTAAGAGCTTTTAGTAATTCGTCTTGTCTAGCACATGGAGTGTGTTCACGTAATTTTTCTTGTTGTTCTTTAGTAATTGTCATTTTATTTATTCCTCGAATAATTTAGCCGCAGCCAAAACTTTTAAAGTGTATCTTCTGATAATGGGGTTTTCAGTCATCAATCGATAGTCAGTAAAGTCTTTACTACCTCCTGCTTTTTTAATTAGTCTATTTGTACCTGTTCTTCCAGCATTGTAAGCAGTAATGGCCGGAATAATGTCTCCATCATAATGTTTTAAATTGAGACCCATTAATTTTATGCCGCCCTTGATATTCTGCCAACGTTTACGGGGATTTTTAATTTTTAACCATTTAGCAGTACTGGGTCTTAACTGCATCATACCTACTTCTCCAACAGAACCAGTGATTACTCTTCCATGTTTATCATAATGTTGGCCCCTCGTTTCTACAATGGCATGAGCCTTAGCAATTTCTTTAGGAACGCCATATTGTTTGGCATATATTTCAAACAAATGGTCAAATTTATTGACTTCTTGAACTGCTTTTTGATAATGTCTAATCTTGTATTCGGAATCGGTCATTTGAGCATAAACATCATTAACTAATTGGTCGATATTTTCTTTAGGTGGTTTTTCAGCAACGACTGGTTGTTTGATGGGTTTTTCTACTAATTTAGAATAGCAATCTACAGAAGGGAAACAGCCAGGTGCAATTTCGACATGTTGTTCTAGTTTAGTTTCTTGTGGTTGTTCTACTTGAGGACAAGCCAGATAAGCAGTACTACCTAGACCAATTCCTAGTAACATCGCTCCTATTCCCAATTTTGAAGGTGATTTTTTCATACTATTACAGGAAAATCGTCTCTTTATAAACCTTTTGGTTTGTTACCACTCGATAGTGTAAATTGTAGTAAATATGGGATGGAGCAGAAAGTTTTTTAAATAAAATTCATTCCTAGCTTAAACATATTTAAGGAAAATGACATACGTTACAGACATGGGAAATAAAGTAAAAGCCGTTGTAGTGGGGGGACTTGTCAGTTTAGTTCTAGCGCTATCGCCGGCTCAGGCAGAGGAAAATTACAACGAGGGGAATGTGAAATACACTATAACAATTGAAGACGACAACGAGGAGAATACAGAAATAATAATGAATGATGATAATGAGACATATGAGATTGAGACAAAAGAATATGACGGCAAGGGAAATCTAACAAGAACCACCATAGACAAGGATGGTGATGGCAAAACTGACTGGGTCGAGACAAAAGAATATAACAGTAAGGGAGACGAAATAAAAACTATCTTAGACAAGGATGGCGATGGCAAAACTGACCGGATTGTGATAAGGGAATATGACTGTGATGGGAATGTAACAAAATATGCCTTAGATAAGAATGGAGATGGTAAAGCTGACCAGATTGTGATAAAGGAATATGACAGTGAGGGAAAGGCATATCTTATTACGACAGATGAATATGGCCGAAAGGGGAACATAATAAAAACCACCACAGACAAGGATGGCGATGGTGATTTAGACAAAATTACAATGTGGAAATACGATAGTAAGGGAAATCAAATAAAATATGTCCTGGACAAGGATGGTGATGGTAAAGCAGATAAGATTGAGACAAAAGAATATGACGGCAAGGGAAATCTAACAAGAACCACCATAGACAAGGATGGTGATGGCAAAGTTGATCTGATTAAAACAAGAGAATATGACAATGAAGGAAATCTAACAAGAACTACCTATCTTAGACAAGGACGATGATAGTAACACTGATTAAATTGATGTAGATGTAACGTAAACTTATTTTTGTTTTTTATGACTGATTTAAATTGATTATAGCAGAAAGTTTTTTAAATGAAGAGTAAGTGTTTGATGTAACATGGCGGAAAAAATGGTTGATCGTGTAACGCGATTGATGGAAGTACCTAAACAAATTAGAAATATAGGCGTAGCTGCCCATATTGATCACGGTAAAACTACTTTCTCTGATAACTTATTATCTGGAGCTGGCATGATGTCGGAAGAACTGGCCGGTAAGAAATTAGAATTAGATTTTCACGAAGACGAACAAGAAAGAGGAATCACCATTGATTCTGCTAACGTCAGTATGGTGCACGAATTTGAAGATAAAGAATTTTTAATCAATTTAATCGATACTCCTGGACACGTAGATTTTGGTGGAGACGTTACTCGAGCTATGAGAGCAGTAGACGGAGCCATCGTATTAATCTGTGCTTCAGAAGGAGTAATGCCTCAGACAGAAACAGTGTTGAGACAAGCTCTAAAAGAAAATGTTAAACCAGTTTTATTCATCAATAAAGTAGATCGTTTGATGAAGGAATTAAAATTAACTCCCCAACAAATGCAAGAAAGATTTGTTAGATATATTACTCACATTAATAAATTAATTCGTCAGTTAGCACCAGAAGAATTCAAAGAAAAATGGCAAGTGAAGGTGGAAGACGGTTCAGTAGCTTTTGGTTCAGCATTTCATAACTGGGGGATGAGCTTACCTTACATGCAGAAAAAAGGATTAAGTTTTAAGGATATTATTGATGCTTATTCACAAGGAGAAGAAAACTGGAAAGAATTAAAGAAAAAGGCTCCACTACACGAAGTAGTATTAAACATGGTTATAACGCATTTACCGGGTCCGGTTGACGCTCAAAAATATCGTATCCCTAGAATCTGGCACGGAGAATTAGACAGTGAAGATGGGAAAACATTAATTGATTGTAATCCTAAAGGTCAATTATTCTTTGTGATTACCAAAGTAGTAATTGATCCTCAAGCAGGAGAAATTTGTGCCGGTAGATTATTTGGCGGAACGATGAAGAAAGGGGAAGAAGTTTATTTGAACGTGGCAAAAGATAAAGCTAGAGTGCAGCAAGTCTATATTTATAATGGAGCCAAAAAAGAAATTGTAGATAATGTTCCAGCAGGAAACATTATTGGTATTGCCGGAGTTAAGAACGGTTTACCCGGAGAAACTATCACTTTAGAAAAGGCAGAACCTTTTGAAAAACTTTCTCACTTATTTGAACCAGTAGTAACTAAAGCTATTGAAGCAAAACAACCTTCTGATTTACCGAAATTAATTGAGGTACTGCGTCAAGTACAAAAAGAAGACCCGACCATCGTGATTGAAATTAACGAAGAAACTGGAGAACATTTAATGCATGGAATGGGAGAATTACATTTAGAAGTTATTGAAAACAGAATTAAAAGTGAAAAAGGAGTAGAAGTCAAAACTTCACCTCCGATTGTAGTGTATCGGGAAGCCATCCAAAAGGAAAGTCCAGAAATAGAAGGAAAATCTCCCAACAAACACAATAAAATGTATATCATTGTTGAACCTTTGGAAGAAGATATTGCCCAATCCATTAAAGATAAAAAAATACCTGAAGGTAGATTCAAGAAGAAAAATGAAGTAGTGATTGGAGCTTTGAGGGAAATCGGCTGGGATGCTAAGAGTGCCGGTAATGTCAAAGCAGTTTGCAATGGAAATATGTTCATAGATCAAACCAGAGGTATTGTACATATCGGAGAAATCATGGAAATGGTTTTAGATATGTTTGAAGATGTTATGAAAGCTGGACCCTTAGCCAAAGAACCATGTATTAATGTAATGGTGCAGTTAATGGACTGTAAATTACACGAAGATGCTATTCACCGAGGACCAGCTCAATTATATCCGGCGGTTCGGGAAAGTTTGCGGGGAGCACTTATGCAAGCAGGACCAGTTCTTTTTGAACCATTACAGATTATAAGAATCGAAGCACCGACTGATTATATGGGAGAATTAAGTAAATTAGTTAGTTCTAAACGAGGACAATTATTGAGTATGGAACAAGAAGGCGAATTGACGATTATCATGGCTAAGATGCCAGTAGGAGAATTGATTGGCTGGAGTAACGATTTAAGAAGTGCTAGTGCCGGTCGAGGAAGTAGTTCTTTAGTAGACCAGATGTTTGAAAGATTACCTGGTGAATTACAAGACAAGATTAGAAACCAAATTGTCAGCCGTAAAGGATTGAGTGAAGGCAGATTGGGTGCTTAGTTTTACGCTTCTCCCTTGGGATTTAACAATTGTACAGAGTAAGAAAGATCGGTAATTTTTTCTTTGACTTGTTGTGCTGTTTTAGCAGATTGTTCCAGTTTTTCAGCTGTTTTACGACAGTCAGCTATGACTTCTCGACAAGTAGTGTTAAGGTGGACATAGGCTTCAGTTAACTTTTGTTGACTTTCTCCTACCTGAGACACGGCTTCATTTACGTGATTAAGATCTTGGGCCATCTTTTCTAAAGTACGAGTAGTTTCTTCAAAAATATTGGGTCGGTAGATTTCTTCTGGTGTCTGTGGAAGAGTAGATACTTCTGCTTGTAATTCCCGACAATAACTTTTAGTGAAATAAAACGGAGTCAATATTTTGTTAAATAATCCTTTTTGGTTCATTTTAATTTATCTATAGAACTCGACTGATATGGTACCGGAACCAAGAGCCTCTTCTTTATCGCATATACGATAATATTGAATCTTAGAATACTCTTTGCATTGGTTAGCGGCCATAAATACACAATGACTCACATCTATGTCTCTGGCCGTGCCTAGCAAAGTTTTGCCTTCTGTTTCTTTTTTAGTAATTTCTTCAATGGTTCTTTGGGTTCTTTGATTATCTTTTCCCACAATAGTCCAAGTAAATTTTTGTGTCATAGTTTTATTAAAAAAAGTAGTTTTATTTATAATGTTTTTGTTTTTAGCTTAAAATAAACGTAAGTTTTATAAATGATTGTTAGAAATAACTAGAAACATAATCTTAATTAAAATTTTAAGAGGTATTATACAAAATGGCAAAAGAAAAAGAACATATGAATTTAGTCTTTATCGGACACGTAGATCATGGTAAATCCACCTCAGTAGGTAGATTGCTTTTTGATTCAGGTAACATTGATGAGCAAACCATGAGAAAATTAAAAGAAAAAGCTATAGAATTAGGAAAATCTGGTTTTGAATTCGCTTTTGTAATGGATAACTTAAAGGAAGAAAGAGAACGAGGAGTTACCATCGATTTAGCTCATAAGAGATTTGATACAGATAAGTATTACTTCACTATAATCGACGCTCCTGGGCACAGAGACTTCATTAAGAACATGATTACAGGTGCTAGCCAAGCTGATGCTGGTGTAGTAGTTGTAGCGGCTTCTGACGGAGTAATGGCTCAGACCAAAGAACATATCTTTTTATCCAAAACTTTGGGAGTTAACCAATTAATCATTGCTGTTAACAAAATGGATATGGTCGATTACGACGAAGCAAAGTTTAACAAAGTTAAGGAAGAAGTTTCTGTTTTGTTAAAAAGCGTTGGATACAACGTTGACGAAATAGCTTTCATACCTATGGCTTCTTTGAAAGGCGATAACGTGGCTAAAGAATCTGAAAATATGCCATGGTACAAAGGCGGAACTTTACTAAAGTTAATTGATGACTTTAAGGTTCCAGAAAAACCAACTACTTTGCCCCTAAGATTAGCTATCCAAGACGTTTACAACATCACTGGTATCGGAGTTGTTCCAGTAGGAAGAGTAGAAACTGGAATAATGAAAATCGGAGATAACGTAACTTTCGTCCCAGGAAGAGAAGGTAAAGGAGTTTCTGGAGAAGTTAAATCTGTAGAGATGCATCACGAACAACTACAAAAAGCAGAACCTGGAGATAACGTTGGATTTAACGTTAGAGGAGTAGGTAAGAAAGATATCGCTCGAGGAGACGTTTTAGGACACTCTGACAACATACCTACCGTAGCTACCGAATTCACTGCACAAATTGTAGTGTTGAACCATCCGTCAGTTATTACTGCTGGATACACACCGGTTTTCCACATCCACACTGCACAAGTAGCTTGTCAGGTCTTGGGAATCGAAAAGAAACTAAATCCAGCAACTGGAGAAGTTCTAGAAGAAAACCCAGACTTCATCAAGAATGGTGACGTAGCTATTTGTAAGTTAAGACCAGTACAACCTTTGGTAATCGAAAAGCAATCTGAGATTCCTCAGATGAGCAGATTTGCAATCAGAGACTCTGGTACTACTGTAGCTGCTGGAATGTGCATCGACTTAGTTAAGAAAGAACTGTAAGTTTCTTTTTTCTCTTTTTTATTTTTATTTGGTTTTTGATAGGTGTTTCGGAGGAAAATAAAATGTCACTTAATGAAATAATTAATCAGTTCCATAACGGGAGAGAATTTGTAAAAGAATTTATAGATGCTCTGTATGTATCTCGCGGATATACAAAAGGCGCAGATATGCCTCAATTACGTGAATCAGTGCCTACAGAAGGGGTGGAAGTATCTGAAGGACCACCAAGAGTAGTAGAAATCCTAGCTTTTTATACTGGTGTGATTTCACATCCAAAGAAAGCATGTGGACTTTTAAAATTTACAATAGCTGCTTTAAGATCTGGTGATTTTGATCACTACATAGCAACAGGAGGCAAGGATTACAAAAAAGAATAAATTTAATCTTTTTTATTTAGTTATTATATGGGAAATAAAATGATAAACGATGAAAAAATTGCACAATTTCGAGATTGGGCATCAAGATTAACAAGCACCGATAGAGAATATTTAGGTAGAGGTATTTACGGAGTAATCAGTCCTGAAGGTACACGAGGATTTATTGTAAAACGTCCTGATTGGTTAACTGTTTATGTCTTGAAAGATGGATTAACACCCCAACAAGAACGGGAAGCTTGGAGAATGGTTGAACACAAATATGCTTTTCATGAACAAATGGGTGAACCAGATAATGCTACACTTAATAGCGATGCAGACAATATCACTCTTAATAGCAATGAAATGGTTAGACAAATCAATAAATCATTAAAGAAATTTGTTTTAGAAAATTACGCCACTAGATTAATTTAAAATAGTTTTCTCTTTTTCTTAAAATAACAATAAACTTTATAAATAACTTCTATTACTAGAGGAAAGCATAGTAAATATATGTTTATTATGTTTATAGGTAACAACAATGGCCCAAAGAGCAAGAATAAAATTAGCCAGTACGGAAATAGATAAGATTAACACTATCTGTGAAGGCATTAAAAACATTGCAGGAAAGACTGGAGCTAATTTAAGAGGACCCATTCCTTTACCGACTAAAAAATTAAAAATAACTACTCGTAAAAGTCCTAGTGGAGAGGGAAAAGCTAGCTGGGAACGATACGAAATGAGAGTGCACAAACGATTAATTGATGTCAATGCTGATGAAAGAACCCTGCGTCTGGTGATGAGAATACCGGTGCCAGAAGGTTTAAACATCGAGATTGAGATGGTTGACATTTAAGAATTTCTTTATTATGTATTAATGAATATCAAGTAATTTTTCTATGCCTTTTTTTAAGCTATTTTCCATTCCCAGATGAGCTGGTGAGAAAGGGAAAGGATACCATTGATGGGAATCAGTTTCCCAACCTTCAATAATTTCACCTTGCGGATTAACTTGAAACATTTTAATAGGTAAGGGTTGTCCAGATCGATTATTATATGCTTGTATGCCTTCAACAAATTCTAAAATATGTTGGCGTTCTTTGTAAGGTATTTTTGGTTGATGATCAGTACTAACTACTACAAATTCTTTTACATCTAAACGAGAGATATCATCACTACCGTCCCTAAAATTACCTATGGCGGCGGAGAGAGGATTAACAGCATGGTAAGCTACATCTCCCCTAAAACTTCCTCGGAAAACTAAATTGTTTTGAGTAATAATGGCAGCACCATACAATCTTTCGGGAGAAGTATAAATATCATAAGCAGTTCTTTCTGCTTTTAAAGCTTCTAAAAAACCAGGGGAAGTAGCTATATTTTCCAAATCAGATAGTTTTCTAAAAGTATCAAAATAAAATTCCGAGATGGGGATAACAAAAGCGGATTCTCCTTCTTTTTTACCAGAGATAATAACTAAATCTGGATGTCCATATTGGGCAATAACATCTCGGCAATTACCACAAGGAGCGACCATAGTTTCGTCCAGAGTAGCAAAAGCGATTATTTTTATCGGATCCTCTTCTCCAGCTTCTTCGAGAGCTGCGGCGATAACTGCTTCTTCTCCATGAGTTAGGGTATCGGTGATCCCATGTTCATGATTAGAACCTTTTACCATGATGCCGTTTTCAGTCATACCAGCAGTATAAACACAGTAACTGGATTGAACTGGCGTGGGTTTTGATTCAGCAGCAAGGGTTATGAGTCTAGAATAAGTTTCTATTAAAGAATCATCTTGAATAACTATATCAGTTATGGGGTTGATAAATTTTGTTTTTTGCATTTTGTTAATGATAATTAGAAGACCATACTTATAAAAATATTGGAAGAAAAAAGAAAAAAATTAAAGGTTATTTAAAATACCTTTAAGATCACTTATTCTTCGTTGTGCAGCTTTTTCCTTCATACTAACTTCTCTCTCTTGTTGTTGTTGCTGTTCCTGTTTCTTTCTATAATCAGCAAATTCTACCTGTTTATTCTGATAGAGTTCAGCTACATCTACACCATCAAACTTTAAAGCCTGAACTGACTTGTTTAGATCAAAAAATGTTAAAACTATATTTTTCTGCCCGGGTCCTTCTTCTCCTTCTTCCATTAAACGGACCTCATATTGACTCAGTTCAGCAATTAAACCACGATAAGTCACTTTATGGAAAGCTCCAGTAAACGCTTCTGCTTTAGTGCTAGCAGTCTCATAAGAACCGCTCTCTTCTTTCCAACCATCAACCGCTATTCCCCTCACTTTAGTTAGTAATTCTTGCCTTAGTCCTTCTTCATCCACAAGAAGTTCACTTAATTCTGCCATTTTGTAATCCTCCTTCTACTTTTTATCAAAGAAATAAAAGAGATTATTTAAGTTTTATGTCACTACACTATTTATAAAAAATATTGGAAAAAAAGAAAAAAAGAAAAATTATTTTGTTTAAACGATCAAAGATTATTTCTTTCTCTTCTTTTTGACGTTTTTGGCTACTGGTGCTCCACAGCAAGGATAACCCATAGGATGGATCAATTTAATTGCTCCGCCAAGTACCATCAGTACCGCGATAAACTTTATCCAACCATCGACACCTAACCACATTGGCCAAATAAAAGCGTTTAAGAGTAATAGACCTCCAACTACGATTTTATGTAAGCCCCAGTGCATAGAAAGTTTCATCATTTTTTATCACCTCTAAGTTGAAGTAATATTTTATAGTATAAAAAGATATCGTTAAGTGGATAATTTAAGATACAATTTTATTTTTCTTTTGACGGACTCAATGTTCTCTTCGTCGCCTAGATGTTGGTAAGCTTCTAAGGCATTTTCAAAGTTGAAACTTTCTCTCAATTGATACTCTGCTCTCGATTTCCATAATTTCGGAGTTACTTCTAATCCTAATTGGGCCATAGTTGCGATGCCATTTTTAGTGGTTTCGTGAATAACAAATACTTTTTCGGCTACTCGATGTGCAGATTTTTGGTCGTTAATAGTTAAAAAACCATCTAGGGCATTTTCTCTATCATCAACGTAAGGACTATCTTCTAACAGTGAAGCTGATTTTTTGATTCCTTTGCTGTTTCCTGCTTGAAGATACATATCCAGAGCTTCAGGGAAATATTCTCTTTCAAACCAGTAATCAGCTCTTTTTTGATATAATGCCTTGGTGAGTTTTAAACCCGCTCGTTCAAGTAATTTTTCAGCGTCGGCAAAGAAAAAATCTTGGACAAAATAGTTTTTAGCTGCTTGTTTTATACCTTTTTTATCCATTATGGCCCAGTATAATTCAAATACCTCACTATACCTAGAATCAAGACTTGTTTCCTCTCCCTTTTCTAGCTCGCTAATATGACCTAACAACTCTTTTTTATCCTTAGTTCGTGCATACTCTGCTAAGATTCCATCAACTAATTCTGAAGCCATAAGGATTTAATGTTAGGCATATTTAAAAGAATTTAGGTAATTATTACTCCAGAAAACTCATTTCCACTTGCTATGGCCGAATTGAAGTAGTAAGTCAATGTTTTCTACTTTAGGGATGTCACAGGCACCGTAGCAAGAATTAAGCCAGAGATAGATCTGAGCGTCGGTATGTTGCTGTAATTCTTTTTGAATCTCTCTAGCTTGAGGTTTAAGACCGTCGGGTAGTTGAACAAGAATAGTTTTAGGATTCTTTTCTCTAATCTTACTAACTGCTTGCTCTAATTGTAAGTTTAAAGAATTCATTCGTCTGATTCTCTACGGATAACTTTAACCGCATCCATTTTAACAGTGATAGGGATAGGTACTGCAGCTCCTAGCAATTCAACCACAATTTCTTCTTTAGCTTTGTTAATTCTAATAACTTTAGCTTGTTCTCTTTTGAAAGCGCCAGAAATGATTTCAACGATATCGGCTTTACGGATATTCATTTCTATCTTAACCTGCTCCAGCATATGTTCAATTTCTTGATAGGGAATTGGTTCAGGAAGAATACCTCGAGCATAAGGAACACCTTGTAAGGCTTGTTCAATATCAATTTTAGATTTAGCTTCGACAAAAACATAACCTCTCATACCATGCGGTCTAACTACGGCATAAACTTCGGATTCGGGTCGTCTAAGTAATTTAGCAGTTAGAAAATCAACTACTTGGTCTTCTCGATTAGCAGCCGTTCTGACTCCAAAAATATTTGTTTCGTCCATTCTAAAATAATAATTGTTTTAATAGGAAGATGATAAACCCTAGGGCACCAATAACCGCAGCGCCTAAACCGGTAACTTTAACGGTGGTTTTAAACTCTTCTTTGTTAGGTTTTTTAGTGATTCTTAATACTCGGCGAGTTTCTTTTAAAAATCTTTTTATTTTTCGAAGCCTAGTCTCTTTGTATTCCATCTTTTAATGAATTAGATATTTCATTTATAAAGGTTTCTTATCTAAAACAGTTCTTTCTAAAAATATATAAATGTTGGGGGGGAAAAGGATTAAAAATGACAGATTATCAAGTGGTTAGTACTGGAAGTTATGATGAAGGGAGAATAGTAACTTCTATTTTACTGGGAAAGGATTTAATAAAGTCAGTAATCAGTAGAGAAGATGAAAAGAAAAGGGAAGGTTGGCCTTTGTGGTTAACTTATGTGTGGGATGGAAGATTAGAGGAAATTGAAAAGAGGTTCCAGGGGTATATAGTTAATATGGGAACAGATTTGATCCCAAAAATAGAAAATGGAAAGTTAATGTCCGGAACTCGACAACATGAAGACATTGTGGAAACGTTATTAGAAGATTTAGTAAAAAAATAAATTATTTGGCTGCTTCAGCGATTAGTTCTGCTAAGGTTCGGGCAGTCTTTCCTTCTGAGTTTTTTAATTTGGCATTGTACTGAGGACAGTTTTTCCATTTCATGGGATTTTGTTTGTTGCAGTCCCACTCCTGAGCATCGTAATCCCTAGCTAACTCTAAACAACTATGACAAGAGCCATCTCTACGTAGATCCCAATAAAGAGTTACTTCTGTAACTTGAGATAAATCATAAGTTAAAACAGCGTTTTCAACCTTTAGCCCACCAATATCT
>JAAOXZ010000010.1 GCA_018221085.1 Candidatus Woesearchaeota archaeon | reverse complement strand
CCCAATGTATGGGTTGAAGAGGCATTACCATAAACTTCACCAAAGTAAGGAATCATTTCCTTCACTACTTTAGGATCTACTTTGGTAGTCGCCCCATTATCTAAATAAATTTCCTTGAATCTCATTTTAATTTACTACATCCTCCGGCACAGCAGCAGGTTTTAACATGTTTTTCTACTAATTCTAGCATCGGTATCACTGTTTCCCGATTCAAAGAATAAATTCTTTGTTTTCCTCTCTGTTCTACGTTCAACAAACGGCATTCACTCATCTTTCTTAAATTATGAGAAATTTTACTTTGTTCTTCTCCTATCTTTTGGGCAATTTCTAACACGCTTAAAGGACCTTCTCTGAGAGAATAAATTATGTCTAACTTAGTTTTATTTGCGAAGTTCATGAAAAATATTTCGTATGCGTTACATTTCATATGAACACGGATTCATATGTTCTTTATAAATGTTATGGTTTTTAAGCATAATTGATAGTTTAATAGAAAACGAGAATCTAATTACTCCTATTGCCACTTCGCAGACTTATCTCTATATTCATCCAAAGCTTCATGTACTTCTTTTCCTACTTTATACCAAGTTTTGATTTCTGGATCTAAAAGTTCATCCAAACTAACAGACATAAAACCCTCATCAATCCGTACCATAGAATCAAACATCCCATAACCGGGAATCTCTCTATCATTAATTGAAGAATATGCCATAACATTCAACCGATCACTATTATCTGAACTAAACAGTATTGCTGCAGGATTTTTTTCATAATTAATTCTGCTCTTTCCCTTATGTCCCCGACGTACATCAACAAAAACACACCTATCTCCATCAAAGTACTTTGTAATCTTAAAATGCTTATCTTCTCCTTCACCTTTAAAGAAGGGTACTGTCATACGACTATGAGTTTTTCTCATTGAACTAAGTTTATCCATCAGAACCCCATTATAGCCATAAGTACTATCTTCATCTTCGTACACTACCACTCCATAAAGATCCAAAAGGTTTGTTTCAGGAAGCAATGCCTCAGATTTAAACTGAACAATATCATTAGCAGCAGTCAACTCTCCCTCGTCAATCAAAACCTCCTCTCTTAAATCCGCCAAATCTTGAGCCAATGACAACCTTAACTTCAAGTAATCATAAAGCTGCAATTTATCAACTAAAACCTGAGCTTTATCCTGAACCAGATTCAACTGTTGCATCTGCTCAATTGTCTCACTAGCAGAATTATCAATTACGGCCAATACATCTCCAGGAGTTACGTGCTCATAAATTCCATCTTCCACCATGTCCCTAAGGAACATATCCCATGCCAATAGTTTTTGGTTTGGCGTCAAATCAAAGTTATCATTTAACGCTTCATCAAATGTATCTTTTATTGTATACTCAGTGTTCCAAATATCTCTACCGCAGATGTTTTCTTTGGCTGCTTCAAAAAACTCTTCTTGAATAACATCACTCAAATCAGTAATTACTTTACCATAATCTCTTTTGAATTCTCTCCTTTCTTTTGCCGTACCAATAATCGGCTCTTTAAATTGTTGAACTGCTGTTAACCACATAGGTAAGGTTTCCAAACCAGTAAGCACAATCAACGCATCTAACCCATATCTTTCTAAAGAATAATATTCAGCTTCAGCCACTTTCATCACTTCAGTCATTGGTTTTCTTATTTGATGCAGCTTTTCCTCAATCAATTTAGCTTTGTTCAACAAAGGCTTATCCCAAAAGATTTCCTGCAGTTCCTGAGTCCACCCCACCCCCCTAATCACATTATAAAGAGGTACTATGCTTGAATCCAGATACATACCCACCACGTCCAAGATTTCTGTGTCATATGTATACGGATGATCCATAAATTCAAAGAAAAACGTTCTTTTATTTTTGGCCGTAAAATCTACAAGACGAGTCAGATGTTCAACATGGAATTTTCTTGCCACATGTTGCACATTAGAATGTGTCACTTCATGTGCCACAGTAACTGCATTAGGATCTGCGGGGTTTGATGCATAAACTTTATCCTTAAGTATTGAAAAAACATTTAATACAATATGAGATACATCATCAAAATACGCATACCCTCCATACTGTGCACTATAGGGAACAAGATAAACTTTATCTGGAACCATATCCTGCACCCTTTTTGCTTTAATATCTTGGATTAAATCTGCTGTACTCACTCTTTTAAAATCCCTTCTAACAAGAGTTTCTAAAGGCCGTTTAATCTTTCTTTGCTGACGAATCTCTCGTCTTAAGGTGGTAGTAATTCTAAAAGCTTCCCGAATCCCAGCCTCCACATATTCAGCAAAAATATTAATTAAATCTTCGTTGGTTGTATCACCATAGAACCAATTTTTGCTTTTGGGTTGCGAAAGTTCAACACTGGGAGTTAACACACAAAGCTCTATGGATTTAGAAGCAATTTCACAGACTTCCGTATATTCAGTAATATTTGTTAATGTCTTGTGTACAGAATAGCTTCTTTCCAATTCACTCCTAATCCCATTCAAAGATTGTAATCTTTTTAGCAAAGGAGTGTTATAATTAACTTCACTCTCAATCCTAGTTAAAAGTTCGGGCAAAGTTACAGGGTCCGAAACTCGATGACTACCTACTAAAGGTTTTGCCAAATCATTCAAATTACGAGAAGGTCTTTTCTTTGAACTACCACTAGCCATTCTAGTTCGAATTTTAGTTCTAACTGTTTCTCTTAAAGAATTATTACGTCCCCCCATTGATAATTGCAATAACTAGGAGATTTATAAAGATTTCCAGATTTCAGTCATCAATCAACCAAACATCAACTTTAATCCTAACATAAATAATATACCTAGTAAGAAAACTGAAAGCATCTTAATGGTTTCTTTAACTTTACCTTGATACATCTTGTGCATTTCCGGAATCAAATCTGCTGCCGCAATGTAAATGAACCCTCCGGCAGCAAAAGGAATTAAAAAAGAAGAAAGAACTTCCACTTTTGATAAAACTAAAAAACCTACTACTCCACCCACAATACAAATTGCTTGAACGGAAAATGCGTACCATAATGCTTTTTTCTTTTTATACTTCCCATAAATCAAAACTCCAAACAAGCCTAATTCTTGAGGTAATTCGTGAGCCAGTATCATCGCTGTAGAGATCACTCCCAATAGAATATTCACCTGAAAAGCTGCGGCAATAATCAATCCGTCAATAAAATTATGGATTCCACTGCCCACTAACATTAACTTAGTAAAGGGATGTGCGGCACAATTTTTACAATGGTGCCAATGAAAATATCCTTCAATTAATAAAAAGAAGATAAAACCGATTAAAGCGTAACCAAAAACATTCATCGCCGGTAAACTTTCTACCGATTCTGCCAATAAATGGAAAAAAGCCCCACCCAGTAATGTTCCTGCTGAAAAAGCTACTAAACTCATCACTAATCTATTCAATAACTTCTCTTTTATCCAAAAAGAAAAAATTCCCACTAGGCCCAACAAAGAATTCAATAATGTTGCCAGCAATATCCAAATTAAAATTGACATTTTTCCTCTTTTCCTTTACTATTCGTTTCAGATTTATTAATTTAACTATTCGTAACGTAAAGCATACTCACTAACGTTCGTAGCACTCAGATACTATTCGTATCTAAGCGCATCCACTGGTTTCAACTTAGATGCTCGATAAGCCGGAGCTAAACCCGATAAACAACCGATTACAAAAGAAAAAACCAAAGTTCCTACAATCAAATACCAAGGGAATTGAGCTTTCAAGATAGTGATCCCTTGTTGAAAGGCAGCTAATTCTACCAATTTAGCTAATCCCATTCCAATTAAAACTCCAATTATTCCGCCAGCCATACCTAAAAAACCAGATTCAATAATAAACAAAATCCAAATATCTTTATTTTTGGCACCAATCGCTTTCATTACTCCAATCTCCCTAGTCCTTTGCAATACCGAAGTATACATTGTATTCATAATACTAACTCCTCCAACTAATAAAGAAATACTAGCGATACCAATTAATATTGCCTGTACTAAAGTAAAAACAACTGCAAAGGTTTCCATCATCTCTTCAAAAGTCTGGACATTAAAATCTTCTTCTCCTTCTTCTACTTCACGAAAATCTCGTAACTCTTTCTTAATATCTTCCACTACTGCTGGAACCGAAGCCCCTTTAGTAGTTTCTATCATAATAATATCTAATTTATCTGGTTCGTTGAATACTTCTCGGGCAGTTTCTAAAGGGATGTAGACTTGACGATCATCTTCTGGATTACCAATCCTGCCCATTCCCCCCACGACCTTAAATTCATAACCTTCTATTTTTAATTTATCCCGCACCTTCACTTCCTTATCAAAAATATCTGCTTCCGCTAAGCGAATACCAACTACTACTTTGTATTTATCACTTTCTTTCAATTCTCGACCAGTAACATAATTAAAAGTAGCAATTTCATTAATCACATCTCCCGATTCATCCGTCGGCAAACCAATAGCCCAAGTATATTGTACTTCTTCATCAAACTCCAATCTAGCCATTTTGTAAAGCATTCCGCCAGCTTGTTTTACTTTACTTACTTTTTGAATTACATCTAAATCTTCTTCAGTTATTTCTGAAACTGAATCTCCAACGGCTCCAAAAAAAGTTCCGGCTGGAGAAACCATTATTTTATTAGTTCCTAAAGCTTCAAATTGTTCGCTAATGGCATTTTCTAATCCTTGACCTAAAGAAATTAAACTAACAATTGCTGCAATACCAATAAACACTGCCAACATAGTTAAAAAAGTTCTCGTTTTCCTAACTTTCAAAGTTTTCAATGCAAATTTAACATAATCTTTAATCATTTTTTCTCAGTGCGTCAACGGGTTGCATCATTGCTGCTTGTCGAGCCGGTAACAATCCCGACAGTGTTCCTGCCAAAAAAGAAATCAATAACGCCCCCACAATTAAATAACCTCCAACATGAATTTTAAAAATTTCTACCCCCATTGAAACAGCTAACAACTCACCCAACTTAGCGATACCTAAACCTAAAATTAAACCAATTAAACCTCCCACTAACCCCAATAAACCAGATTCCACTAAAAATAAAAACATTATTTGACTATTTCTAGCACCTACTGATTTCATGACTCCAATTTCTGAAGTTCTTTCCATTACTGTGGTATACATCGTGTTCATTATGCCAATACCCCCCACCAATAAAGAAATAGCGGCAATACCAATAATAACAATATTAACTATATCTAAAATTTGGTTTAATTGAGTACCTGTTTGTTCTGCAGTCTGAACACTAAAATCTTCTTCTCCTTCTTCTACTTCTCGAGAATCACGTAATTCCTTTTTAATTTCATCAACTATGTCTGCAGGTTCATAACCATCCTTAGTTAACACAAAAATAGTTGAAAATTCTTCTGGTTCATCATAAATTTCTCGTGCCGTTTCTAAAGGAATTCTTACAATAACATCATGTACGCCAGTTCCTGCTTTTTTTTGAATCCCTACTGCTTCAAAAATCTTATTTTTAATTTTTAATTTACTACCGACGGTGATTTCTTTATCAAAAGTGTCTTTAGCAATAGAATAACCAATCACTGCTTTATACTTATCTCCGCTCCGCAGCTGCCTTCCTTTCTCAATTTCAAAAAAACTGATTCCTTCGAGCATATTTTCTCCATCTTTGTCTGTCGGAAACCCCCACACATTTATAAAATCAACCTCGTCTTTAAATTCCAGTCGAGCATTCTTAGATAATACTCCGGCTGCAGAATCGACCCCATTGATTCTATTAAGCACATCTAAATCATCTTCAGTAATAGTAGCAACCGCCAAATTAGAACTAGTGGGTCCCAAAAAGGCTCCTCCTCCTGGTGCCACCGTCAATCTATTTTTTCCTAGCTTATTGAATTCTTCATTAATAGAGTCCTGTAATCCTTGACCCAAAGAGATTAAAGCCACTACTGCGGTAACGCCAATAAAAATACCAATCATCGTCAACCAAGAACGTATTTTTCTAGCCTTAACTCCCTTAAATGCCAATCTAAAATAATCCCACATCATTTTTTCTGACCAATCACTAATCCGTCTCGTAGAACTTTGATTTTTTGGGCATACTTAGCTACGTCTTCATCGTGAGTGACAATAATAATTGTTTTTTTCTGTTCTTTATGTAATTTGATAATCAAATCCATTACCATTTTCCCAGTTTTACTATCTAAATTACCAGTTGGTTCATCGGCCAAAATTATTTCTGGATCAATCGCTAAAGAACGGGCAATGGCCACTCTTTGTTGTTCCCCTCCACTCAGCTCACCAGGACGATGAGCACTTCTTTCTGATAAACCCACCATACTCAATAAAGACTGGGCTTTTTTCTTTCTTTCTTCAAAAGGAATGCCTTGAAAGATCATCGGCAGCATCACATTTTCAAAAGCCGTCAAAGTGGGAATTAAATTAAATTTCTGAAAAATAAAACCAATCTTTTTACCTCGAGTTTGGGCTAAATCACTTTCAGTAAAACTAGCAATATCATCCCCATATAAGTTAACTCTTCCTTTGGTAGGAATATCCAAACAACCCACCATATTCATTAAAGTTGATTTTCCAGAACCAGATTTACCCATGATGGCAATAAATTCTCCAGAATGAATACTCAAGCTTAAACCACGTAAAGCGGGAATTTTAACATGACCTATTTGATAAATCTTCCATACATCTTTTAGTTCAATAATTGGCTTATTCATTTATTTACCCACCCCTAGTTTAAAAATTAACTAGTACTTACTTTTTTATTCTTTTTCTTTCTACGATACAAGTAAAAAGCTCCAGCAGAAATCAGAATCAATCCCACCATAGTTCCAGTATTACTACTGGAAATCAAACCGAATTTTTTCAAAGTATAAGAAGAGTGAAGATTTAATTTTAAATTAAATTGCTGCTGATACGCTTGATTATTAGCATCAGTATATTTTAGTTTTACTGGGAATTCCAAAACTTTTACTTTCCGATCAATAAAAATATCTATTTCTTCTGATTCTGTATCATCGGAATCTAAATCACCGATATAAATATAATCTGAAACTGTAACTAATTGATAATCTTCCGAAGGAAGTAAACTAACTTCTAGAAATTTGATATCAGTGGTACCTGGATTAGCTAACTCCAAAGTTATGGTGGCTGGTTTATCGTCTTGTAATGAAGTACTTTTCTTAATGTATGCTTTTAGTTTAGGTCTCTCGCCTACCAATACTGCTAAAACATCATTAATCCGATAATGATTTCCTTTTTCATCGTTGTAAGAAATATTTAATGGAACTTTATACATCCCTGCTTGGGCATCGGGACTAGCAATCAATTGAAAAGATAATGATTTTTGATAACCACTTTTCAAAAGTGGAATTCTTCCTTCCGAAGAGGATTGATATGGAGCCAAAGGAATATCTGCGGAGTCCAAATCCAACTTAAACCGGATATCTTTTAACAAAGAATCAGCCAAATTTTTTACCAACACTTCAATAATGGCTGTTCCTCCTGGAGGAACTTGTTCCGGATCTGAAGTTATCTTAACTACTTCCAAAACCGCATCATGAGTCTGAATATCGACGGTAAATTCGCCATCAGTATAGGCCACCCAAGCTCCATCAGCCACTTTTAATAATACATCAATTTCTGCTTCTCCTTCTACTGCCTCTTCATCTATTTTTACTTTAAATTCTACAATCACTGCATCGGCACCAGTTTGTCCTGCCCTTATCTTACCAATGTTTTTTTCTGCTACATCATTATAAATCGAAAAAGGACTTTTAGGAACTATCTTAACTACTACATCTTCACTAGTTTGTTCCCCGTCATTTTCTATCTTAAACTTAACTTCAACTACTTGTCCCGGTTCAGCCGGATCCGGGTCTTGAGATAATAAAGTAACTGTGGGATGATCTGGATAAAGCAAAGCCGGAGCTAATGGGACTACAAACAATAAAATTACTAAAACTAATATTATCTTGTTTTTCATTACCACACCTTTTTTTAATTATAAACTAAAAGAAATATATAAAGCTATTGGTCTTACTAAAACATATTATTTAAATCGTGTCTCCCATAGATTCCATTCTTTAAATCAATCTCAAAAACAGCATTTAAATTATGTTTTTTAATTCCAGCATAATCTATTTTTTTGTATATACTAAGCACCACATCTCTTAATTGAACATATTTTAAATCTGTTTCAATACCTGCGTGAAAACCACCATATACTATGGCAA
Source organism: Candidatus Woesearchaeota archaeon (assembly GCA_018221085.1). GTDB lineage: Archaea > Nanobdellota > Nanobdellia > Woesearchaeales > GW2011-AR9 > JAAOXZ01. The sequence continues at coordinate 32,772 of JAAOXZ010000010.1, read as the reverse complement.
TAAGTGGTTTTTTCCCCAACTCTTTTTGTAATTTTGGCACAATAAATTCTTCTATCTTTCTTGCAGTTATTGCATTCCTTAATTCATGCAAAGACGTAGGAAGAAAATAACCTGCAGCAGAATTCAACTCTGGAAAAACAGGAATTGCCTTTCCTTTAATATGGCTATTAATTATTTGTCCGAAGTGGATACTAAAAGTACTCAATGCAGCTAGTGTTTTTAATCCGCCTTTTAAAAACTGCCTCCTATTCGATTTTTTCTTAAAATCGCGAATCGCACCTAATGACAATCCCACTCCCAAGGTCAAATAAGCAACATCCCTTATCGATCCCCCCAACTCTCCTTCCTCAGTTACATTAACATCAACCAAATAAATTAAGGGTTTTTTCTGTGATTGCTTAATATTTTTAATTATTTCACTATATTGTGTATCTATGAATATTTCTGTTTCATTATATCCTAATTCCCCAGATTCCAAAACTATTGCATCCAGACTTTCAATTTCGGGCTGCCTTAAAATATCTTCATCCGTTACTTCTTTATGTGCCGCATAAACTAGATAATAATCGGCATTCTCAGTTGAGAATTTCCTGTAACTCATGATAAATCTCCATTAATGATTCTTTATTCTTCTCTAACACCTCTTCTAGCACTTCTGGTTTCATCTCTTTCACTTGTTCCTCTTTTGATTTTAATTCCTTCAACGAAGTTTCATATCGTTCTTTATCTTCCGTTGCTTTTACTCCATGATCATAAGCTCGATTTAACCATCGAATAGCAAACACCATCGGAATGCCAAAAGTCCAATGAAAATAAATTCCTGCTCCCGATCCCACTGCCAATGCCACATTAAAATAACAGGCACTTTTTGATCGTCCTATCGTCTGATTACAATGTGCTGCTTTTCTTTCGGTTTCTTCTATCTCTTCTCCCACATCACTAAAATAAAACCTCTTAAAATCTCGTAAATAAACTTCCCTATCTTGTGGACGATTATAAAAATTTAACAATTCCCTAAAATGATCCATAGCACTACCATCTTCATCAGCTAAACTATTAATTTTAATATAGGCCTCATTAGCCTTTCCCAATACCACATCCGTTATTTCTTGTTCATTCATTTTGTAATATTGCTTTTATTTCTTCTTGATGATCTATTAAAACATCATCTAATTGCTCAATTTCAATAGAATTTATTACTTTTATTTTATCTTCAAAAAACAGACTAATTCCAAAATTACTTCTAATTTCTTTTCCAGTATAAGTTAATGTTTTATACGCACAATAAGCTCCGTGAACTATTAACACTGCCCCCGCCACTACCAAAGCCCCAAATTCGGGATGTACTTTTGCCGCCATAATCCCCCCTACAAGTGCAGTTAAAGCTCCTCCTTTAATCTCCAAGGCCCAATATCGTTTATTCTTTATATTAGATAACTCCACATCCATGCATCGCTCTTCTAAGTTTTCAATAACTGTCAAATATGGTGCCGCAAAATGTTCTTTAAAATCCACTAAGAAACCTCTTCTTTCTGAAAAATCATCTGGACTTTTTTCTAAACGATTATAATAATTATTTAATTCTGCAATATAACCTAGAACTGCGGGCATACAATTATCTCCTTTAGTCAGCTCTTTTGCCCTCTTAACACCATCCAACACATAGTCACTTAATTCTTGATCATTCATTTGATAATCCATAAGCTCCAAAAGCCGCTACTGCCCCTTCGCTACAAGCAGTAATGATTTGTTTTAATACATTATTAGTTACATCTCCGCAAGCAAACACTCCCGAAACATTGGTTTCTTGTTTCTCATTTACCTTAACATAACTTTTATCATCCAAATCAACACTCAAATCTTTAGCCAACTCCGAAGAAGGCGTAGAACCTACTTCCACAAATAATCCTTCCACAGCCAATTCTTTTCCATCCTTCAACTTAACTCCTTGCAAAAAATTATCTCCCACTAATTCTACTACTTCGGCATTAAAAACAGTTTCAATCTTATCATTTTTCTCCACTTCTTTAACCCAAGAAGGAACTGCTCGGAAAAACTTTTCTTTACGATAAATAATATAAACTTTATCGGCAAACTTACTCAACAATAAAGCCGTAGTTAAAGCAGAATCACTACCTCCAATCACCGCTACTTCTTTACCACCATAAAAAGCGGCATCGCAAGTAGCACAATAACTGACTCCCTTCCCTAAAAATCTATCTTCGTCTTTCAAATTCAACTTTCTTTTTTCTTTTCCCATGGCTAAAATAATATTTTTGGCTTCAAACTCTTCACTATTTGTCTTTACCACAAAACTTTCTGCTTTCTTTTCTACGCCCACTACTTTTCCATCATTTAACTCTGCCCCTAATTCTTTAACTTGATCTCTCATCTTCTGCATCAAGTCTAAACCGCCAATCCGACCACGAGTGGGAAAATTACATACCTCAATCGCTTTTACGGCGGCACTATCATTCATTTCACCAATAATCAAAGTTTTTAACATATATCTAGAGGCATACAATCCTGCTGTTAAACCAGCCGGTCCGCTTCCAATCACAATTAAATCGTAAACCATTTTAAACCTCATCTACCCTCCAAAAAGTCTTGACGCCTTCATCGCCATGAGTATCTTTCCTTAAAAATCCTTCCCAAGCAATCATAGCGGCATTATCTCTAGCTAAATCCATTGGTACTTTATAAAATTTAGCTTCTCTTTCTTGACACATAATCGCCAGCATTTCACAAAACCGTTTATTAGCTCCGACTCCGCCCACTAACAACAATTCTTTCTTACTTGTATGAGCTAAAGCTCTCTCACTCACTTCTGCTAACATAGCAAAACAAACTTCTTGTACTGAAAAACACAAATCTTCTTTACTAACTCCTTTTTCGTACAATTGTTTTACTTTTGATAAAATTCCAGAAAAAGAAGTATCCATTCCCTTAACTACATAAGGCAATTCTATATATTTTCCTTTCTTAGCTAATTTTTCAATATCTGGACCGGCAGGGAAACCCAAACCAATTACTCGTCCAAACTTGTCTAACATATTTCCTAAACCAATATCTAAAGTTTCTCCCATCACCCGATACTTTCCACCATCAAATGTAATTACTTGAGTATTAACCCCCGAAACATATACATAAACTGGATCTTCCAACTCGTTGATTTCCTTTCCAATACTTAAATGGGCCGCACAGTGATTTACTCCCACCAATTTTTTACCATATTTTTCCGACCACTTTTGAGCTTTCTTGTAGCCAGCCCATAATGCCGGGTCTAAACCTGGACCGGCAGAGTAAGCAATAAACTCTATCTCTTCCCAAGAAACCTTAGCTTTTGATAAAGCATCTGCCAATACTTTTTCCGCCACTTCTTCATGATGTTGAACTACTTTATCTGGCACCATTCCGCCTTCAGTAGAGCTATAACTATCAAAAATGTTAGCTAAAACTTCCCCTTCAGAGTTCATAATTCCCACTCCAAAGGTATGGGCCGTACTCTCTATTCCTAAAACAATCATACCCTTAAAATACGCACCTCCATTTAAAAAGATTTAGTCTAAAACCAACAACTATATATACCTTTAAACTCTTCTTAATAAAAAAAATAGAGTTAAACAAAAACGAGGTGAAATAAATGAAGAAGATATTTTTAATAATGGCTTTATTAGTAGTTAGCTCCTCTTTCTTAGTGGGATGTGCCAGAGAAGACGCTATCGCTGGTGAAGCCATTCGTATAGGAGGTTTAACAGTAGGAGAATTAGAAGCCAAGCTAGATAAAAAACTCTCAGTTCAAGAAATAACTGCTGAACTAGATAAAGGTACTTTATCTGCTAAAAAAATCATGACTTCTATAGAACTTGCTTCATTAGAGAACGTAAAAACAGTTTTAGATGGAATCTCTGCTGAAGAATTAACTTCAGTAATGAAATTAGGAAGGATTGCGGAAGAAGTAGCTATAGATCGAGGCATTGCTATACCTCAACTTGAAGTGCAAAAAAAGTGGCCATAAAACCGAAATACTATTTTTTTAATTTTTTCTTTAATTCTAAAACGAATCTAAAAACTACTGCTCAACAGATAAATATAAATACTCTAAATCACTTCTCTTTAAAAGTAAACGATTAATAAAAAAACAAAAACGAGGTGAAATAAATGAAAAAAATATTTTTAACATTAGCTTTGCTAGTTATTAGTGCTGCTTTCCTAACTGGTTGTGCTGAAGACGAAGCATTAGCCGGAGAAGCAACTGCCACTTGTTTAGAACTTTCTGGTGCTGAACTTGAAAGATATCAAGGAGCAGAAGAATTAGCTAAGGAATCTGGCAAAAAAGTTAAGATAGTAATGGAAAAAACCATCGCCCCAGATAATAAAGCCTTAGCCGGAGAAGCCATTGGCATCGGAGGAGGAATAATTTTTAGAACCTTCTTAGAAACTGACAAATGTGAATGTACATGGAAAATAAGGCCAGGATGTAGACCTTCTTTAGCAGACAACTGTATGTTCTATGATTGTAGTGCGTGTGAGTAAACTTAACTTTTTCTTTTTTTATTTTTTAATTTAACTAATTCTAAAAACAATAGAAACCTTACTTACTACTAGATGCTTGTCTTTCAGTATCTCTTTTCTTACTTATTGCTGTGCTTCTAACAGTTCCTTGAGCCGCATTAATGATTTCATCAGTCAAAGCTTCTTCAACCTTCATTTTCTTATTAAAAGAACGCACATAAGCACCTTGAGTCATGTATCTCAAAGCTAAATCAACTCTTCTTTGTGGGGCCACTTCTACTGCTTTAGGGTATCTAGCTCCACCATATTCAATAGCAATTACTTCTTCTCTAGGGGCAGCATTTTCAATAGCCTTAACCAAAACAGCAATTGGATTTTTCTTCAACTTCTGTTCAATCTTTATCAAAGCTTTTTCTACAACTTTCAAAGCATTATTTTTCTTTCCAGTATTATGGCCAGAACTCATAAAATGTTTTTTTCCTTTATGACCAGAACTCATCAATTTACTAGCTAATCTTTCTACAATGGAAGTATCTGATTTACGAAATCTGTCTCCAGCGTATCTAGCTCCAGTTTTAGGTAAAATCCGAGGTTCTAATGTTATATATCTCACTAAACCAGGATCTACTACTGCAATTCCTTCGCTATCCCATCGGTTAAAAAACTTTATTTCCATATTTAGCTTTATTTCCTACTTGGTTATATAAATCTTTTGGAAATCTTTGATTTTCAAGAGAGTTATGCTTAGAAAATACAAAGTATTTTCTCTTGTATAAATCTTTTGGAAATCTTTGATTTTCGAGAGAGTTATGCTTAGAAAATACAAAGTATTTTCTCTTGTATAAATCTTTTGGAAATCTTTCGGGTAAGTTAGAATCCAATCAATATTTATAAGAAAGATCTCTTTCCTCAAGTTCAAAAGAAGTTACATCTCCTAAATCGCAATTCATCATCGTCCATTCTCCATTATTAGTATTCTTTTCCCGGATTACAAAAGTTTCCAAATTAACTGGTCGTTCCCACAATTTTTCTAAATTAACCAATGTCCGTTCTGCATACTCCATATCCAAAGGTACGCCTTCCCAGCGATGGTGTAACAACAACTCTCCTCGATTATCATAGTTAGCACCAGTGACATAAATAAAAGGTTGGCCGAAATTGGTCAAACTAAATAATAATTTTTCCTTGACTTTAAGAAATTCTTTACTATCCACTAACCACATTGCTCCACCACCATTTAAATCATACTTAGAAAAAGAAAATAACTTTTGCTGAGCACAAAACTCGGGCGTTAAAAATTCGTCCAGAAAACTTAAGTCCGAACATCTCTTCCGAACCTCAAACACTTTCTCCAATCCAGTCATTTCTCCAGTATCCCAGGCTAATTTTTTAGCTAAATTATCACATTCTTCATACTCCTTACCATACCTACCTTTATTCCAACGGTCTTCAATATCTAACAGTAAAGATAAACCTAAGGCATAAGGATTTAATCTTCCGGGGTATTGTGAAGATCCACCCGAATGAAAATCAGCATAATCTACGATCTCTGAAGAATCTAAAGCCCGAGCAGTCATAATTCGTGAATGGCAGAAGGTAGCCCATCCTTCATTTAATATTTTAGTTTCTCCCTGCGGACCAAAATAATACATTTCTTCTCTGATGATACTCAATACCGATCTCTGCCAGGGTTTTAATGGCGCTTTTTTCAGCAAAAAACCCAACACATCTTTTTCCGGTTCAGCAAAAAATCTTCTTTTTAGTCTCGGACCCACTAATTCTGATTTTTCCCCTCCAGATCCTTCCGGGGGATTAACATAAGAATCCATATATTGCCGATCTACTTTTAATTTGACGGATCTCTTTTTTCTGCTGCCTCTTCTTCGCCGCTTTGTAGCTGCTAAATGGACAGCATCCAAATCAATTAAAGATTCTAAAGACAAACAAGTATCAATGAACTCCTCCACCTGATTTATTCCAAACCGATCTACATACTTTCTGATTCTTGTCGCGTGATTAGCCATCCCATCCATCATTTTCTTATTAGTGGGAGCGAACCGATAATTATTCTTAAAAAAATCTACATGCCCATAAACATGAGCCATCACTGCTTTTTGTTCTGTCATATTATTACAATCTAATAAATAAGCATAACTAGGATCATTATTAATCACCATTTCATATATCTTAGACAAACCATAAGAATATCCCTTATGCATTTTTTCGTATTCCATCCCAAAACGCCAATGGGGATAACGATTAGGAAAACCGCCATATGCCGCTACCGCATATAATTCTTCATGATCTAACAATTGAAAAATAACCTGGGGAAAATCCAATCCCATCTCTCTAGCGTATTGTTCTATCTTCACTCGTTCTTGTTCCATATGGGGAGGTAAATTATGGTTTTTCATCTTATTATTCTCTTTTAAAAAAATCTTGTATGGAACCTAAAATTCCGTCTTTGTTCAGTATCTCTGATAGTACTAACTTTTCGTCTTCTGCCTTCTCCCTTAAATCCTTAATAAATTGCCCAGAGCCATAATCAGAAACTACTTGACCATAACCAAACATGTTCACTGCTGGCAATATTTCAAAATTTAAAATATTTATACTGCGGTTGGTATCATCTGGCCCCCAATTATCGCCATCTGAAAAATGAAAGGGATAAATGTTCCAATCCGCTACTGGATAATCTCTTTGAATCATATCAGCACAGAGTGCATATGCCGACGAAATCATAGTTCCTCCGCTTTCCCTAGTAAAGAAAAAAGTATCTGCATCTACTTCTCTAGCTTCAGCATCATGAGTGATGTATCTCGCATCAATCCCATTATAATTCCTCTTCAACCACGCATCAATCAAAAAAGCTTCGGTCCGGACAATTTCTTTTTGTTCATCACCCATCGAACCGGAAACATCCATCATGTAAATAACTACGGCGTTGGCTACCGGTTCAATAAAAGTTTTTCTAGCTCGATATCTTTTATCTTCTTTTACCGGAATGATAATTGGTTTTTTGGGATCATAGTTGCCCATAGAAATTTGTCTTTTTAGTGCCCGCTTGAAAGTTCTTTTGTTATGGCGTAAAGATTCCGGACCTGCCGTGGCTATTCCAGTATAGCGATGAGTTTCTTCCACAATATTTTTCTTGCCTTTATCCTCAATTCGTGGCAGTTCTAACTCTTCTAATACTAAATCAATAAAAGTATCTAAAGAAACTTCCACTTCAATACTATGTTCTCCTGGTTTATCGCTAGCTTCACCCTTACCATCTTCATCTCCTTTTTCTTCTCCGATTACTTGTCCTTCTTCAACATCACCGCTAGCTACGCCACCATGTCCGGAACCATATTTAAAATGAGGTAAATCTAAATCAGATACTGGAACCGTTATTTTGGTCTTACCTCGCATCCCTTCTAACACTCCACGAGAAATATGTTTCTTCAAATCTTTCCTCAATCGACCTTCTACTATTCTTTTAAACCGCTCAACATCATTGACTATCTTATCGGACATTTTTATGATTCTTCACTAGCGTCACCACGAGCAAAAATACTAGCCACAAAATTCAGCACATCCGTAGCACAAATTTCACAGTAACCCATCTTATCAATTAATCTTTGTTTAACCACATCAATTTTCTCTTGTGTTTCTTTATCTATTACAGCAGAAACCAACGAAGTTAACTTAATGGAATCTTTCTGGTCCTCAAACAATTTTAACTCTATCGCTTTACGTAACCTCTCATCTGTTTGATAATCAAAAGATTGTCCTTCATGTGCTAATCCCCCAATATGAGTCATTAATTCTGTTCTAAAAACATCTTTTCTAACTTCTGGAATATCTATTTTTTCTTCTATGGAACGCATTAATCTTTCATCTGGTGCTTCATTCTCCCCAGTATATTTATTTTTTACTTTTTCTTTTTGAGTATATGCTTTAATCTGATCAATGTAATTAGCACAAACTTTAGCCAATGCTTCTTGGTCCGCACTAATTGCTCTCTGTACTTCACCTTTGACCGTATCTTCAAATTCTTGTTTAACTATGGCAATCAATTCCCCATATCTTTTCCGTTCCCGCTCAGTTTTGATTGAGGAATGATTTTTCAATCCGGCTTCTAATTCATTAAGTAATAAAAACGGTGCTAAACATTCCGAAGCTTTCTCAGTCACCATGGAATTAGAAATTATGTCTTGAATATATCTAGGAGAAATACCTTCCAAACCTTCTCGTGGTGCTTCCTTACGTAACTCTTTAATATGGTCTTCATTAAAACCATGAATATGTTTGCCGTCATAAAGTTTAGCTTTTTGCAATACCGTCAGTTCTAGTTTTTTGGGCTCCCATAATCGAGTCAATACCACCCACAAGGCCGCCATTTCTCTGGCATGTGGTGCAATGTGCATCCCCGGTTGTGATCGATATGCTCTTTCATAAATCTTAACTTCTTCTTCTGTTTTTGTAATATAAGGTATATCAATTTTAATGGTTCTATCTTGTAATGCTTCCATGAATTCATTGCTTTGTAATTTCTTAAATTCTGCCTCATTAGTGTGTCCAATAATCGCTTCATCAATACTTGTCTGAGCAAAACCTTTAGGTTTGATATCGTGATCTTGAGTGGCTCCCAGTAAATCGTAAAGAAAAGCCACATCCAACTTCAAAACTTCTATGAATTCCATCAATCCCCGATTAGCAATCTCAAATTCTCCCTTAAAATTAAATGCCCTCGGATCAAACTCATCGCCATACTCTGCAATTTTCCGATAATTAATATCTCCAGTTAACTCTGTCGAATCTTGATTCTTTTCGTCTTTGGGTTGAAACGTACCGATCCCTCTTCTGCTTCTTTCTAATATGGTAAATCGTTTCACTCGTACATGTTTTAATATCTCAGGTTGATTCCCATCATATTTTTTAGCTAATTCTTCATAAATAAGATTACAATATGGGCACAGAAACTGATCTATATCTATTGTAAACTCTTCCTTACTCAATTTCTCCGCTACTTCTTTCCGTCTCTTTTCTGGAACCAAATTAAGTGGATCTTCATGCATCGGGCAAGGCATAACATCGTCATCATCGATTCCTGCTTCTTTTAACCCCGTCCATTCAAAAGTATACAGTGCTCCTTCTTCAGTACGTGAATACCTTTCTGTTCCTCTTTTAAGCAATCGCACAATAGTACTTTTTGAACTCCCTACCGGACCATGTAACAACAATATTCTTTTTTCTGGACCATATCCTTTAGCTGCCGCTTTAAAGACATTCATCATCTTCATCAAAGGAATATCTAAACCATAAATTGCTTCTTTCCCTCCAGTTGTAGGATCGTCAAAAAAATTGTAATGGATTATTTCCTTTTTCGCGTCGTCATATTCACGGACTCCATACGACAGTACCATATCATAAAGTCTCTGGAAAGCATTCCGGGTAATGGCCGGATTTTCCTGCACCATTTGCAAATAATCGTTAAAAGAACCCTCCCACTGTAATTTTTTATACTCTGCTAAATCTTCTGTAGTATCCATTAAAGAAAGAACGCCCGTTTTATCTTCTAAAGTTTCGTCTGACATAAGTATCACCTATTTTTATTTAAGTAAATAAATAAATGGGCGTATATAAAACTTACGTTGTAAAAATCTGTCAAAAAATTAATAAAAAGCAAAACTTATCTTCTAGCTTTCTCAATCTTACCGTGTAATAAAGCGTGTAAACTTTGATCATTTACTTTAATTACTTGCCACCGCACCCCAGGAATATCTCCTTTGGCCCGACCCATTTTTCCACCAATACATTCAATTAATACTTCGTCGTGCTCATCAATCATCTTTTGTGCTCCATCACCAGGCATAAAAGCAGTTACTTGCTTACCATTCTTGATTAGCTGAACACGGGCACATTTACGTAAAGCGGAGTTCGGTTGTTTAGCTACTAATTGTCTTTTCTCTAAAACAATGGCTTTAGCTTGAGAAATACCACCTAAGGGATCAAATTTCTTCTTTAAAGCTACTCTATTCTTTAGCTTAAACTGTTTTCTTCTAGCCTTCAGTTTCTTTGCTGATCCTAATCCTTTTGATTTATTTCCCATTTTTAACTATTTGTACTCAAAACAATAACCTCTTTATAAAGATTTCTTAAACAACCTTCACTTCTACTTCAAAAAATCTTTTTACTACCTTATTCAAAAAAGTAAGATTTTCTCCACCTCGACCAATCAACAAACCCTTGGTTCTCTTATCTCCGCCGACAATCTCTACTACTCCATCTTCCTCTCGAATTTCTTCCACTCTAGTCGGAAAAATTAAATTTTTAACAAACTCAGCTGGCGTATCTCCGAACTCAATCATGCGAACTTTTTTCTTAACTATCTGTCCAATTCGCTTAATATTAACTCCGCCCTTACCAATAGCCTTGCCGATTTCACCTTTTTCTACAATACAATAAATAGTATCTTCTTCCTTAAAACAATCTTTGATTCTGGCGCGGGTTAACCTACCTAATAAACTGATTATTCCCATCATCTCTTGATCATAAACTACTCTCGCCATTCTACTTTTTAATCCCTAATACAGAAATAAAGAAATGTTTCTTACAAAAAACACCCAACTCTTCATTGTTTAGTTTTAATGCCACTATTGGTACTTTAGCTAAATCACTGTAATACTTGATATCTGCTATAGTTTTTTCTGGACAATTACTAGCTAAATAGATCTTACTCAATTTCTCATTTTTCAAATTCTTTAAAACCACATCCTTACCAACCAGCACCTTATCATCTACTAACTCCTTCTTCAAGTCCGTTATTTCCTTACTTATTTCTTTTTTCTTTGCCATGTTTTATGTTAAAACCAAGTATTATTTAAAAATTATTTCATTTTAGTAACCAATCCTGGCAACCCGGTTCCCAAGGGTACTGGTTGGTTAACCATTACATTTTCTACTACTGAGCTTAATTTATCTTTTTCACCGATTAAAGCGGCATTAATTAAATGTCTTAGAGGAGTTTCAAAAGAAGCTCTAGCTAAAACCGAGGCTTTTTCACTAACAATTCCATATCTAGTGATTCCCTTAACTGCCCCAGACATACACATCGTATCTGCTACCAACATAATATGTCTTAAATCAATATTTAATCCTTGTGCTCCAATAACCTTACAAGCCTCGTCAATGATTGCTCGTCTAGCTGCTTCTATGCCCAAGGTATTACGAATCTCATGAATATCATTAGATGTGGTTCTGGTAACATCTACGCCTTCTAAGACTAAGACATCTTTTAAATTACTACCCGAAGTTAAGATAATATATTCTTCTCCTCGTTTAACTGGTAAAACTTGTTTTATTCTTTTAAGTCCTCGCACTTTGATTTCTTTTATTTTTTCTTTAACACTATGAATTTCTTTCATCTCTTCGGTTTTACCAGTATAAGCTAACTCAATTTCATTACCTTCAATGTTAACAGAAAAATGTTTGATCTTACTTTTAATTAATTTAGCCACATCCGCTACGCTTAAATCTAAATCTTTTATCAAAACTTCGTTCACTTTGATTTTAATAGTTTGTTCTAGTAAATCGAGAGTACTATCAGAAATGACTTCGTGCATCACAGTTTCTTTTATTTCTACGGCAAATTTCCGAACTTGTTCCGGTTTTCCATATTGTTTTTTGAAATATATTTCCATCGTCGGAGTGCTAATCAATTTTCGACCATCAAAAATTTCAATTAATCGAGGCAGTCCCATGGTCACGTTCATCTCTGCGACTCCCGCAAAGTGAAATGTTCTTAAAACCATCTGAGTACCTGGTTCACCAATACTTTCCGCAGAAACTAAACCGACACATTCTCCTGGACAAATCTTAGCTTGAGAATAAACAGCATAAACTGCTTCCATGATCCTAGTTAATCTTTCTTTAGTTACGTCAGCAGGTACATTGTCTCGGATTTCATCTAATACTTTGGGAGATAATTTGTCCTGGTAACCGTTAATTAACTCGTCATGTTCTTTTTTCATTATTTATTTCACCTTCTCGATTATCTTTTTAACATTAATGACTCCGCCTTCAGTTTTGCTAACATCTAAACCATCCTCACCAAAACTAAATTGGACGATTTTCTTATTAGCTTCTCTAACTGTAGAATCGTATTCTACTTTCAAATCTTGCATGGCATTGCTTAATCTCCGATATAAATAACCGGATTTCGGCGTTCTTAAGGCAGTATCCATTAAACTGTCTCTTCCTAGCATAGCACCAAAGAAAAACTCATGAGGTAATAAACCGGATTTGAAATTATTTTTAATAAATCCTCGAGCTCCACTGCTCAAATCGCCTCTCTTGAAATAAGATAAAGTTCTGCCCTTAAATCCTTTCTCAATTCTTTTTCCTCTTAAAGATTGCTGTCCTACTACTGCCGTCATTTGAGAAATATTCAGAATATTTCCTCGAGCTCCGCTCTTAGCCATGGTTAAAACACCACTTTCTTTGGCTTCTTTCATGGCAATATCTCCGGCTTCGTTTCTGATATTGTTTAGGACTTCCATAATTCTTAATTCTAAAGTTTCCTGCATATTCAAACCAGGCAATAATTCTAAAGTTCCTTCTTTACTTTCCTTAATCAAAGCATCTATTTTTTCTTCTGCCACTACCACTACGTTTTCAATCTCTTTCTTAGTCTCTGCCATTAAATCGACGTCACCAATTCCTACGGAGAAACCTTTTTTCAATAAAGTATTAATTCCTAATTTTGATATTTTTCCCAATAAATCTGCAGTAAACTCTGGACCATACTGTTCATAAATATTCCTTAACATTAAACCGCTTTCTTGCCCTAGATTAGCTTTATCCATTAAGCCACTCTTCAATTCACCATTAACAATTTTAACTGCATCTCCGCTTTTGTCCTTTCCGGTAAAATTGAAATCTTTTGGTAATAACACCGAGAATAATTCTCGTCCACTGATTATTTTCTTATCTGGTAATTTTGAAAAATCGTCCACTCCGGCCAAATATAATAAATCAATTGCTTCTTCTCGAGGAATGCTTTCTTCGCCAGTGATTAAAAAATTACCGGTAATAGCATCTTGGATACAACCGACAATACTTAATCCATACCGAGGACTAATGATTTGAGTTTGTACTAACATTAAAATTTCTGCTTCTGCTCTAGCTTCTTCTGTTTGAGGAATATGTAAGTTCATTTCATCCCCGTCAAAGTCCGCGTTATAGGGAGCACAAACCAAGGGATTTAATCTCAGGGTCTTTCCAGGTAAAACTTTAATTTTATGGCACATCATACTCATTCTGTGCAAAGAAGGCTGTCGGTTAAATAACGCAATGTCTCCATCCATTAAATGCCTTTCTACCACAAAACCAGTATCAAATTCTTCTAAAATTTCTTCTTTAGTTTCATCGGTAATAGCCTTTCTCTTCCCATCTGGACGAATAATGTAATTGGCTCCAGGATATTTTTTAGGACCATTTTCAACAAATTTTTTCAAATAAACAATATTCCATTCAGTAACTCTTTTTGGCACCGTCAAATTAGTGGCCATTTTCATGGGCACTCCTACTTCATTAACACTCAACATCGGATCCGGACTAATAACTGTTCTCGCAGAGAAATTGGTTCTTTTTCCTGCTAAATTGTGTCTGATTCTTCCTTCTTTACTTTTAATCCGGTTAGTTAACGTCTTCAGAATTTGTCCTCCTCGATGTCTGGCCGGAGGAATCTGGCTGATTTCATTATCAAAATAAGTCGTCACGTGGTATTGTAATAGATCCCACAAATCTTCAATAATTACTTCTGGTGCTCCAGCATTAATATTTTCAAATAATCTTTGGTTAATTCTTACTACGTCTCCTAATTTATGGGTCAAATCGTCTTCACTTCTTTCTCCACTTTCCAAAGTGATACTAGGCCTCATAGTTACTGGGGGAATAGTTAATACTGTTAGAATCATCCATTCTGGTCTCAACATAGCGGGATTAAAACCAAAAATTTCTAAATCGTCATCCTCTATTTTTTCTAATCTGACTCTGACTTCAATCGGACTTAATCTAACATCATCTTCGTAAAAAGAATAAGGTTTTTCTATTTTTATTTTTCCTTGCTTTTTATCACAATGAGGGCATTTTTCTTTTAATTTGTATTTATTGACAATGGTTTTTATTTTTTTCCTTCTAGCCTCAAAACCTTCTTCGTCTCCCACTTTCTGTAACATACTAACATATTTTCCAATATGTTCTTCTGGAATCAAGATTCGGTTGCAAAATTTACAAGTAGATCTTAATAAATCTAAAATTTGTTTAACAAATTTGATATGGACTATTGGCCTAGCCAATTCAATATAACCAAAATGACCTGAACATTCTTTTAATTTCCCGCCGCAAGTTTTACATCTTAATCCGGGATCAATAACTCCCAACCTAGTATCAATTAACCCACCATCTACTGGGTATCCTTCTTTATCATACAATTCCGGAGTGATTATTTTAACTGCTGCTGAATCCACAGTCTGTTTCGGGGAAAAAATCCTAAAGACAATCCCGTCAATTTTTTTATGTACTTCTACCATTTTAGTTTAACCATCTTAATATTTATTCTTTAAGCTAATCTGAGAGTAAATTCCCAAACTTCTAAATTCATCTAATAGTAATTTAAATGCATAACTCAACTCTATGTAACTCATCTCCACATCATCGCCGCACACCAAACAATATTTCCGATTCTTATATCGGTCTTCTACTGCCACTAATCCACACTTAGTACAAATCGGCAAGATTGTTTTATCGGAATCAAATCTTTCTTTTAATAATAAACTAGCTCCATGAGCGACAAAAGTATCCTTCTCCATCTCTCCCAACCTTAGTCCTCCTTCTTTGGCTTTTCCTTCAGTTGGTTGTCTAGTCAATAATTGTACTGGACCTCTAGCTCGAGAATGAATTTTGTTAGCGACCATATGTTTTAATCTTAAATAATACATGTTTCCCACGAAAATCCTAGCTTTTAGTTGTTTTCCAGTTTTTCCATCATAAAATACTTCCGTACCATCTTCTCTGAATCCTAATCCACGTAATTCTTTTCTTAATTTGTCTTCTGGTTCACCTTCGAAAATAGTTCCGTCAACAAATCTTCCTGCTAAGGAACCTACTTTTCCCCCTACTAATTCAATTAAGTGGGAAATGGTCATTCTTGAAGGAATACCGTGGGGACTAAAAATTAAATCTGGCACTATTCCTGATGCTGAGAACGGTAAATCTCCTTGTGGAACTAATATTCCTACTACTCCTTTCTGCCCATGCCGAGAAGTAAACTTATCTCCAATTTCGGGGATTCTCTCGTCTCTTAATCTAACTTGCACTAATTTATTTCCATCTTCACCCTCAGTTAATAAAACAAAATCAGCAATACCACTTTCTCCGTGTTTTAAAGCAATGGAACTTTCTCTTCGGGTAGCAGCTCCTAATTTATATTCATCTAAACTACTCAAAAATCTAGGCGGACTAGTCTTTCCAATCACTACTTGGCCTTCTTTTACTTTTGCTTCAGGATAAATAATCCCGTCTTCTTCTAAAAACCGATAATCGTTTTCACTACGATATCCTTTAACGTCTTTTTCTGGAACACTAATTTCGTCTGTTAGTCCTCCAGCATATCGTAATTCTACTGAACCAGTTGGTCGATAATAAGTACTCCGACTCATCCCTCTTTCTATAGATGCCTTATTCAAAACTACTCCGTCTTCCATGTTATAACCATCGTAACACATAATTGCTACTACTACATTTTGCCCAGCTGGGTTTTTTTCATAACTAAAAATGTCGTGTGTCCCAGTCTTAACAATGGGGAATTGAGGATAATGTAACAAATTGGTGTCCATGTCCATTCTCATATGATAATTTGCTGCATAAAAACCAATTGATTGTTTCTGATTTTTACTTCCAATAATCAATCTCGAGGATTGGTTAAAATTACCAAAAGGTACTAAGGTAGCTGCTAAACCGCAGATGACCATCGGACTGATTTCTAAATGAGTATAATCTTCAGTTAAATTCTTCTCGTCATAAGCTACTAAGGCATTTTCTTCCTCACTAGCATCTAAATATTCTATTACTCCTTGTCTTACTAAATCTGACCAGGATAAAACTCCATCTTCTAATTGTTTGCCGTGTGTTTCTGTTAACAAAGATTTTCCTTCCTTAACTACGATTAAAGGTCGTTGTGCTCTTCCTTCTACACTATGGATATGTATTTCTTTTACTTCAGGATTATAGAAAATATTAACATTTTTAGATACTAGACCTTTTCTTCTTTGATCTTTAAAATTCTCTACAAAAGCTTCTCCTTCGTCCACTTTTCCGACAAATTTATTATTTAAATATACTTCATTCATTTTTATTCCTGTAGCCCCAATTCTTTTATTTTTTCTAAAACTGCTTCTTCGTCTTCTCCTTGAGCTACACTGCAAAGTAAAGCTAAATTTTTTCTTAAACCAATATTAGTTCCTTCTGGAGTTTCAATCGGACATAATCGGCCTACGTGAGTACAATGTAAAGATCTAGCTTCAAAGTTTTCTTGAGAACTTTCTAATGGACTAACTACTCTCTGTAAATGAGAAAGCATATCTAAAAAGTTAGTTCGACTCATTCTTTGAGAAATCCCTTGTCTAGCTCCGACCCACTTTCCAGTTGCCATAGAAGAATAAATTCTTTGAGTCAATAGTTTTTCTCGAATAATTACTCGGATACTAGGTAATTTTCCTCTCTTAATGATCCTCTGAAAGTTATACAAAATATCTCCCACTAAAATTTTAAAATTAACTCTGAATAGATCCATCAATAAATCGCCGCTTAATTTTAATCTTTTATTAGAATAATGATCTTTGTCGTCTGGATCTCTGATTCCTCTTTGTACTTCAATAAATTTCTTCAACATCTTACATAAATTTTTTGCTTTGCTCATACCATCTTTAGTTTCTATGCCAATATGAGGTAAGAGATACTTCTCCAGCATTTCTTTCATTCTCTCTAAACGCACTTCTCTTATTTGAGTCATCCCAGTCTTTCTAGCAATATAATCTACTGCTTCTTCTTGAGACCTAATATCTGCAAATTCATAAAGATTCAATAATACTTCGTCATAATTCTTATCTCCAGCAATTAACTTCATAATTTCTTCATCGTTTAACAAACCGAGAGCCTTAAGCACCATCATCACTGGCATGCCTTTTACCCTAGTAAAAGAGATATAGAACAAACCATCTTTCTTTTTCTCAAAAGTATGAGGGATTTTATAAGATCCTTTAGCAGAAAATATTCTTCCGGCTAATCCCTTCTTTTTAGATTGTTCTACCACAAAAATATTAGAAGCTAAATCTTCTACAGTTACAATAACCTTTTCTGTTCCGTTAATAATAAAATAACCGCCAGGATCATAGGGATCTTCTCCGTGCTTTATCAATTCTTCTTCACTCAAATCATTTAAACTACAATATTTACTTCTCAACATAATAGGAATCTTTCCTACTTCCACTACAAAAGATTCTCTTTGTATGTCATTAATATAAGTACTAATTTCTAAATGAATCGGTGCAGAATAAGAGATCTTTCTCAATCTGGATTCAATTGGAAATATTTTTCTTTTACTTCCATCGGCTTCAGTTACTTCTGGATGACCAATAGAAATCTTTCCAAATTTTATTTTAAACTTTTCAATATTATGGGGAATAATGGCCGGCTCAACTTCTTTATTTTCGTCGATAACTTCCTGCATCTTTTTTTCTATAAACCGATTGAAAGATTGAATATTACTCTCGACAAACTTTTGCTCTTCAAAGTATTTCTTAAGTAAAATTGATTTATTCATCGACAACCTCCCGATAATAAACTGTTTCTCCCGCCGTTTCACTGGCTCTATTAACTTTTATTACATCTCCCGCTTTCGCTCCCAGCGATTCTATAACTGGATCCGTATCAAGAATTTTAGGTAATTCTTTAGAAGTAATGTTATATTTTTCAAATAGCTTCTTTGTTTCAGCATCGCTTAACTTCGTATGCTTTGGTACCAAGTGATGAGCTTCTACATTGAATGTTTTTCCCATTTTGAGAGTATTATTAATGGGCCGGACGAGATTCGAACTCGCGACCGCTTGATATCTTTGTTTGACTTAAAAGTCAAGCGCTCTACCAAGCTGAGCTACCGGCCCATAATGGAAACGCCCTGGCCGGGACTTTCATTTTGAATCACCAAATTTTGAACCCGAGTCGAAGCCTTTCTTTCAACCTTGTCAAGTTGTCGACAGGGCTTCATGCTAGACCGGACTACACTACCAGGGCAGTCTTTTTTTAACATAACACCATCTACACTTAAAATTTTGAAATCATTTTTAATGTAGAAAGTATTCTGCCATTTTTAAATAAAACATGTGTTTTCTTTATAAAGCTTTCGTTGGATTTAGAAAAAAACAGGGAAAAGAACGCCTTTTTCCCTTTATTAAGTCCCCGCTCCCGGATTTTCGTGCGTTATTTTGCTTTCGAACCGGGGATCTTCCGGTGACGGCTGAATCTTTATCATTTCAGTCGTATGGACAACTCCAAAGATTTTCTACAGCCGGACGTTCTAGCCACTGAACTAAGCAGGGTTGCAAAGAAATAACCGTATCTTCTTTATAAAACTTTTCTAATAATTCAACCGAAGATTTTAAAAACAAAAAAAATATTCCCTTAACAATTAAAGACGAGGTGATATTAAATGGTTAAAATCAGAAGAAACATTATTGGCAGTTGGTCCTTCTTAATCGGTTTGCTTTTAGCAATGATTCTAGGACTAGGTTTAGGAGGTATTTACCAAAATACTTTACTGTGGGTAGTTTTCTTATTAGGTATTATCGTTGGACTATTAAACATTACTTCTTCAGAAGTAGGTGCTTTCTTGACCGGAGGAACAATTTTAGTGTTAGTTTCTTTCCTAGGTATACAAGTAGGTATCTTTGAAGGAGTTGCCGCCATCATATCTAATATCTTGAAAGGTATCTTAACCCTGTTCGTACCTGCAACAATTATCGTTGCCTTACGATCCGTTTTTGTCTTAGCTGAAAGATAAAAACATTTTTTTTTCTTTTTTCTTATATTTTACAGAGAAAAAGTTATAAATGAGGCTTCAAAACTATATTCTAGAGAACATATATACAAAATGCTACGTGACGTCTATATTCAAGAAAATGGTAAAATCAAACTAGTTAGTATGGACTGTAGTTCAATTGATCTCCACTGTCATTCTAAATATTCTAATAGCTTTATACCTCACAAAGTAACTCGGTTTTTAGGTGTCCGAGAATGTTATACCCCCATCAAAAAAATTTCCAGCATATTAGAAAAAAGAGGCAGAGAGTATCAAACTATCTCCGATCACGATGAAGTCGAGGGTGCACTGGAATTACGCCGATATCGTTTGAAAAAAGGCCACGAAGATGTGATCGTCGGTGGCGAATATACTGTAGCCATAGAACCCAGATGTTTTGATCAAACTATTCATGTTAATTGTGTAGGATTAGACTATAGTAATGGCGCTACCAGTCCTTTACCAGACCATAAAGTCAGAACCTTAAATAGAAAACTGCTACGTCAGCGTGAATGTGGCGAGAAAGAATTCATAAAATTCTGTAAGGGCGAGGGTGTTCCTTACGTTAAATCCCATATTGCTCTACAATGCACCCCAAAAAAACCTTTGTCTGGAGAACAACTTTACCGCCTAATGGAGGGCGAAGATAAAATTGAACTTAATGGCGATAGTCAATTAGAAAATCTCATCGAACTTGATATTGCCCAAAGAAATAAATTAGCAATTTGTTGTGGAACCGATGCCCACACCAAGGAACGTCTAGGAAACCAATTTACTGTAGCTTGGAAACTAAATTCAGAAGGAGAACCCACCCCAGTAGAAACACCCGCTGAACTAGTGGATGCTTTTATTAACAATAACATTGGAATGGGCAGTACCCATTCTCTTCCGGAAAACATCACTAACCCTTCACTAGCAGACATCGTTTTCTATCAATTTAACGGAACCACCAAAAACCTCCAAAGAGACACCATGAGGGGATCTGTAGATTATGTTACTTACGAATGGGGATGGAGAAAAGCAATATTCCTAGGGATTTTTGTCCTCCCCGTGGCATTATTTAATGTTCCTTTAGTCTTACCTGACTTCACCGCATGGGGATTGGGATTTGGAGGAGGAGCATTGGTATTGGGACTATCTGGTACTGCTTTATTCTATAAAGGCATACCGGCCACTGAAAGACAAGGAGATAGAAAAAGAGCCAAGAAACTTTATGGTGGAATTAACGAATATATAGCTCATCTTGAAACTGAGTCCCAAAGAGAAGGAATCATTGAACTTAAGGATCAAATTGAAAAATTAAACGGCCAGATTGAAGACCACCATATAGAAACTCAAGAGATATACCGACACCACGCCAATAAAGAACTCCCCATACTTAATCCTAAATTAAAAGGTTTCACCAAACTAGCCCGTTGGTTTGTTAATTTGTACTGTGGCGAAAACAAAGAAGACTTAGTAGATACTTCTGCCTTTACTCAGCCTATTGAACAAGAACCCACCGAAGAATAAGCCTTCTCAAATAGTAAGTGATATGTCTGCTTTGCCAATTGAGGCACACGGCACCCATGAATTAACTAATAAAATAAGGTGCCGTAACTGTGCCGTGCAAGTTGATATATTACTTACTTCAAACAAAAAGATATATAAATTCTAAAAATTTAAGTTATATAATAAAAAAGAGGGACTATGAAATCTGTTAAATTTAAAGTTAAAGATATGGATATCGCCTCCGGCGGAGTGTTCATTGTTATTCTTCACGAAAAAGATGCCAAGGAACTAGACTTATATTCTGGAGACCGGATTATTGTTAAAAAAAATAACAGAGAGATTACCACTATCCTTGACATTTCCGAAAGTCGAAGGGCCGTACCTCCAGGTCAAATCGGATTATTTGAAGAAGTTTTGGATAAATTAAAAGTCAAACAAGGAAGCCAAATTAGTCTCCGTTTCACCGGTAAACCAGAATCAGTTAAACATATTCGCAATAAATTATTCGGCAACAGATTAAATTATCAAGAAATGTATCATATTGTTGATGATATTACTCACGACCGATTAACTAATATCGAAAAAACTTATTTTGTTTCTGCTTGCTTCACTAATGGATTAAACAACCAAGAAATTGTGGATTTAACTAAGGCCATGGTCGCTACCGGCAATCGAATAAAATTCCGAGGTCTAACTCTAGATAAACATTGTATTGGTGGAGTACCCAACAATCGTACCACTATGTTAGTCATCCCCATTATTGCTGCTGCTGGCTTTACTATCCCCAAAACCAGTTCTCGTGCTATTACTTCTCCAGCCGGAACTGCTGATACCATGGAATGCTTAGCCAAAGTAACTCTCACTGAAAAGAAAATCAGGCAAATAGTTAAAAAAACTGGTGCCTGTATTGTTCATGGCGGAACCATGAATCTAGCTCCTGCCGACGATAAAATCATTACTGTGGAAAACCCTCTTTCTATTGATACTGAAGGACAATTACTGGCTTCAGTCATGGCTAAAAAATATTCTGTGACTGCTAATGCTGTTTTAATTGATATCCCTAAAGGAAAAAGCACTAAAGCCGATACCAACGCTAAAGCTCGACATCTTAAAAAAATGTTTGAAATGGTAGGCAAGAAATTAAAAATGAAAACCAAAGTTATTGTTACTGATGGTTCGCAGCCTATTGGCAATGGCATCGGTCCTGCACTAGAAGCCCGAGACGTCATGGCCATTCTAAAAAATGATCCTCAAGCACCCCAAGATCTCAAAAAGAAATCTCTCTTTATGGCTGGAGTATTGTTAAAAATGGCCGGGAAAAAGAACGGCCTCAAATTAGCTAAACAAATTTTAGCCAGTGGTCAAGCTTTGAAAAAAATGGAAGATATTATCAAAGCTCAGGGCAAAGCTAAACCTTGTCAACTAGGTAGATTTAAACGCCCAGTTAGAGCTGGAAAAACCGGTAAGATCAAAGAAATTGATAACAAGGTGATTGCTAAAATTGCTCGAGTGGCTGGCGCCCCCCATAGCAAAGGTGCTGGGATGTACATCAACAAGAAAGTTAAAGACAAAGTTAAGAAAGGAGAACTTCTTTACACCATCTATGCTGAAAGTGAATTCAAATTAAAACTAGCTGTTGAATTCATGAACAAAAACAAAGGCTATTTGATTAAGTGATTATACTCCAGTACTACCGAAACCGCCTTCTCCACGTTCTGTTTCTGAAAGCTCATCAACTTCTTCCACTTTAACAATCTCAACTCTATTTAACACTACTTGAGCAATACGGTCTTCTTTCTTGACTTCAAAATCTTCTTGACCGTGATTGATTAATATAATTTTTAATTCTCCTCGGTAACCATAATCTAACGTTCCCGGAGAATTAACAATACTAATTCCTTTCTTTAAAGCTAAACCACTTCTAGGACGAATTTGCAGTTCAGTTCCATAAGGAATCTCAAACGCTAAACCAGTTGAGATGAGCTTTATTTCTCCTGGCTTTAAAACCGCTTCCTCTAAAGCACAAACATCCATTCCGGCATCCCCATACTTAGCATAACTCGGCATTACTGCATCTTTATTCAGTCTTTTTATTTTAATAACCATCTCCACCAAGAATTATATTACCTTTATATTATTTCTCATCCTACAAAATACAAGAGTATTTCTTTAACTCAATTTCCTACAAAAAACCAAAAAACCAGTATGACCTAACATTTCATATTCCGGTCTTAATATCCTCTCTTCTACTTTCCATTTCCTTTCTAACAACTCTTCCACTTCCAACAACCTAATAGAACTTCCTCGTAAAGAATCGACAAATTGTTTCACTTGAATAATATTAGGTAAATAAACTACTAAAAATCCACCCAATTTCAAAGACTTTTCCGCATGTTTGATTACCTGCCAAGGTTCCGCTAAATCCAAAGTAATCACATCTAAATCTTTTTCGGCAATTCCTTGATAAATAGACTTATTCTTAATCGTTAAATTATTCAATCCCATTAAATTCTTATTATATTCTAAGACTTCAATCAAATTTTTCTGTACTTCATAAGCTGTAACTTCTTTACTTACATTAGCTAAAGAACAACATAACGAACCAGAACCGCCACCCGCATCCACTATTTTACTCTGCCCATTGATTCCTGTTTTAGCCATCATCAAACCGATATCTTTCTGCAAGACTACTTGTGGGCCTCTTTTAATCATCTCCCACAAATCAACAAAATTAGGTTCTAATAAAACAAACTTCTTGCCTTTGTTACTCTTCACTTCAGTTTTCTTGGATTTCAAATCCTTCTTAGAAATAACGCCATCCGCAGTATGAAAATCATCATCTAACTCTTTAACTAGATACTTCTTACCTTTCCTATCTGTTAAAATTTTCTTCACACTTCTCATTAAACAGAAAAATAACTACTTAATTTATATGGGTTTTGGTTATTTTAGAATAAAAGTAATCACACCAGATAAGCTAAAGTAGTAATTTTTTGATAATCTTCTGGAGATATTTCTTCTTGTTTCATCATTTCCACTAAGTTCTTTAATGATTTTTCATAATCGATTTTAGAATCAAAACGTTCCAATACTTTATTGTCTTCTGGTATCGAACCATTACTATCAAAACGACATGTGAGGTTTACTTCGGCCACTACGTCAATTATTCCTTCCTTCTTTTGAACACAAAATTGAGCGGCATAGCCACTTATTCCATACGTAATTTTTAATTCCACAATCTGATCTCCAACTACAGTAGAAGTATTTGCAAAAGCTATGTGAGAAAAGGGTTTACGAATCATGCTTTCTATATAGCTACCCTTTTCAGAAGAAGATACCCACTTACATTCTTCACATCTTAATCCATCTGGTAAATTTCCTAATGCACTTCTGAGATAAGGATTAACACTAGCCTCAGAATGTATTGGTCCCAATTCTGATCTTTGTAGTACACTGCCATCTTCATCATGACGCAACACTACCGAAAGTCCCGCCTTAGTCCGATGTATTTTGTAAACTTCTTTTTCCCAAGGCTGTTTTACTCCTTTTTTCCAACCCATTTTTTCTGAAAAACTCTTCTTTCTAGGAGGTAAATTACTTTTTAATTCTACTCCCTCACTCAAAGGATTGGCAAAAGTCAATAAATCTTCTAAAAAAGTCATAATAAATTCGAACTATAACTTACTTATATGTTTTTCTCTCTTGTAGTTTCTTCTTCTTTTCAGGTTTGGATAAATAATTTTCATTACTTGTTATGGAGTTCCCAATTCTCTTTTCTGCATCTTTTCTGGCATTACCTGCAACTTCTCCGCCTTCTTTTGCGGCATCTTTGTTTTCATCAAAACCTTGTGTATTTTTATTCCTCGTGATTTCAGTGGATACTTTTTCTCCCAGCATAGAAAAAATTAATTCTAAATCATTCATGTGGTCTCGCAAGTTTTCTCGTTTCAATCCTTTAAATTCTTTGTATTCACTGGGAGTCATGCCAAAAGTGGCTTGGGATATTTCCGAAGTAAGAATTGCGTACTCTTTTTGCGTCTTTACTCCTCTCTTATCCCATTCATCTGTTAGTTCGTCCCTAATGACAATTCCCCTAACTCTTTTTTCAATCCAGTCGTCAGAATAGCCTTTAGCCCTATAAATCTCTTTCATGCGTTTCTGGGCTAATTCTGGATTTTCAATTTCTTGTACTCTTTCATACCCTACTTTAGCTAACCAAAGTTTAAGTGATTCTGCTTTTTTAGAAGGGATTGATTGGATGATTCTAAAAAGAGACTTTGTGTTTGCACAATCAGTTTCTCTTAATTTACCATCCATGGCAGGTAATTTCAAACGGTGACAATTTGTCACCACTTCACTTCCTTCTTCCCTTAATCTTTGGCTAAGTTTATTCCAGTATTTTCTGGCTTTTTGATAATCTTCCTGTTCAGTTAAAATAGCAATAATATCAACTATAGAATAATACCAGCTCTTATTATGCCATAATCTTCTAATTTTTTCTCCTTGGAATAAGATCAATGAATTTTTTTGTTCCATACGATAATGAGACAAGAACTCCTTTATATATTATACCTGCCCGTGTCTACTTGTCCAGTAGATATCGAATTTGGGATTTGTAGAAAAATTATAAAAAAGAAAAAAAAGAAAAAAAGAAATAAACTTATTTCTTAATTAACACGCCTAGCATCAAAGCTATCAAGATTACCAGTAAAACAACTACTACAATCATAAAAGAAGTCATTCCTTTAGATTGGGTTGATTCTACAGTTCCGATAACAGATCCACCAGTTAGTTGGGAGTCTCCACCAAGTACGTCGTCGTCAACAGGAGCGTTGATTACTTCTACATTGTCTTCAACAACTTCTTCTCCTGCACCAACAACAGTTAGTGTTAGCAACCGATGATCGACTTCTTCGTCACCAAGGGACACTCTCACATCAATATTGAATGTACCAGCCAAGACATCTTCACTAATCGCTAAAGGAATCGTCTTAGTAAACACATTGTCGTCTCTGTCTGGATTTTCGTCTAGTTCAATATTCATCTGCTGGAAATTCAATCCCAAGGCTTCATTAAATACAGTCAACACTACATCATCTTGGTCTCTGCTTCCATAGTTTCGCAATTTAATAACTATTGAAGTTTCGTCTCCGCTGCTTACTGTATTCATGGTCAAGTCCGCTCTGTCAATCCGGATATCGTCTCTCTCCCTGTCCACATCTAAGAAAACTATCCACTCTTCAGTGTGTGTGGCTCCATTTTCATCTTCCGCTTCTAGTTTAAGGACTAACTCATAACTCTCTTCTTCCGCATCTACAGGAACATCAAAAGAAAGTGTTACCACCGTGTTTTCTTCTCCATCCAGATCAAACTCGTCGTCTAGATCAATTTCGTCTTCGAAATCGTCCTCATCGCCCTCATCAACGAAGTTTAGAGTTATTTCAATGTTTTCCAAATCACAATCGTCATAATTTTCATCAAACAGATTTTCAATTTCAACCTCAAACTCTACTTCACTTCCTGGAGAAACCTTATCTGTCTCATCGCCGCTTTCGTCAACTTCCTCACAGTCACCATCAATGCAGACATCTAACTCAGTAATCTCCATCATAGATTTAACAGTTGCTTCGATGTCGATAGTGTCTACCTCATCACCGTTAACAGTCACCTTTAAATCTGCAACATCCGTGGTTGTTCCAGAATCAACATCGATTGGAGCAGTTAATTTCAAGACAACACTTTTTTCTTCTCCCACATCCAAAGTAAAGCTGTTACTTCCGGCGTTTGGGAATTCTACGTGGTAATCCATAAGGATATCTAGCAATTCTAATGAAACTTCCCCAGTTAATTCTCCTTCATTCTTGAGAGTTAAAGTTACTTCATCAGTTTCTTCCTCATCATCTTCTCTCAAATCACTATAATCTACTTCCATAGCAACTTTTCCTTCAGTTAGACCATTAACAACAACGTCTGCTGGTTTCCATAAATTAATATTTACATCAACATTGATTGGTGTTTGGTCAATACTCTCAACAGTCCATTCTAAGCTACCTAAATCATAAGTCCCAGAATCTACATCTGCTGGCACACTTATACTCGCTGTAACAGTTTGATAGTCTCCATCAAATTCCAAATCAAAAGAATTCACGGATAAATCAAATTCCCAACCAGTAAGAGCAGCTTCCAATAACTCAGAAAGATCAACTGTTTCGGTGTCGTCTCCAGTTTTAGTAAACTCTAAATCCATAGTCGTCATTAACATTTCGCCGTTGTAATTTCCTATTTCCATTACAACATTTGTTGGTGTAACTTCTACTTCTGCTACAGCAAAACTTGCTAACATAAGAAGCGAGAAAATACTTACCAACAACATACTCACAATTTTATTATTTTTCATTTATATTCTACCTCCGAGGTATATACTTATTCGAATGTTTACTCTCCAGTAATTACCCATTTTTAAATGTTTTGATACTAAAACCTAGAATTTACCACTAATTATAAATGAAATTACTCTCTCGGTTTACTTCCAGAATAAAAGAATTTCTCAATAGAAACATCAGTGTCATTAAAATTTCCGGAACGAGGATGGTTTTCATCAGAACTTCCAGTAGCTTCTGGCTTCTCTTCAGCAGGAGCGGCGGGTTCTTCTCTCACTACTTCTTTCACTGCCGGTTCCGTAGGCAAATTATTCGGGGTATATCTAATTTCCTTCAATTCGTTTCTCAAACCAGCGATTTCTTGTTTTAACCCTTCCACCTCTTCTTGATGCTCTTTCATTTTTTTAACCATGAACGTAGTATTTTTTTCCATAACGTCCTTAACCTTATCCAAACTCAATGTTTCTTCTGCTACTTGTTTTATTTCACCAGTCTCTAGATTCAATCCCTGAACTTCTTCCATAGTTTCATTTAAAGAAGAACAATCTTCCTTGGCTAGAATTTTCTCTGCTTGTTGTATGGCCTCGTCTCTTTCTTGAACTAAACCTTGTTTCATTAGCTCTTCAGCCAAATTACTAATTTTTTGCACTCTGTCAACATCCATCGTATCACCAAAGAAAAATATTATCGCTTATAACTTTTTCTATTCTGCCGGATATAATGCCATCCCCCCACCCCGAAGGACGGAGTATCCTTTGGGAGGATGGCGACCAGAAAAGTTTTTATCTACGACCTGAAGACCATAGTATGAACTTTTCTGAGTATAAAAAATAACAAGGCATTCTAAATCACACTACCAAAACTCAAAAATTCTAAAAAACAGTACTCTTAACCACAGACTAAAGGTATCTTAAACGGAAGTATTCCTGAGGATCCTAGCCATACTAATAATAGAGCCAGAATTATTCCGATCAAAAGTCCGATTATAAAATACTTAAATTCAATAATTCCTAATTGGCCTCTTTTCATATCTCTCAGTAATTTTTTTATGTTTTTAAAGGTATCGGTAATATTTAAATACCAGTTACTTCCCCACCACCAAAATGAAATCTACTTTAGAAAATATAGCTCAGAAAACATCTTTTATACAACGAATTAGAAACTCTCTTACTAATAAATTAGCTCTCGTCCTCACCGCGGGTTCTTTTGCTTTCGCTGGCTGTGGAACCGAAGATCAAAACTGCACTCCCCATGCTGCCACTTATTGTCAAGAAGGAATTGTTTATTGGGCCGACAGTTGTGGCAATATCGAAAAATTCAAAGAACAATGTGATGATGACTGTAATCAAATCCATGATGGCTGCAAAGAGTCTTCGCCAGAGTTGCCCACTATTACCACCAAAACTGTTAACGGAATCCTCTTGAATTCTGGAATTACTAACTCCGAAGGAAAAATCCAATTTCTAGAAGGAAATGAAAATGTAGATCTCAATATCATCAATGAAAATAATCAACCCGTAGAAAATGCTCAAGTAATGTATTTTAACGGAAGTAATTTTGAATGCTTTCAAATTGACCATAACAACTACGCACCCCACTTAGAGTGCTTCGCCCACAACAGCTCGCATACTTTGTCTTTGACTTCTTCACCCTTACAAGTATTAAATCACAATAGCCAAGACAATCAACAATCCCAAACTGCTGCCACCAATTACGCCAGTTGGACAGAAGCTAACTGGGACTATCTGGGTTGCCGAGATAAACCTCAACTAGAATCCATGATGGACGGTGGAAGTTATCTCGTCAAGGCTCTTTCAAAAATCTTCACGCTAGGTTTTGCCGATGTCGCTGTTGATGCTGCTTATGATCACATGAAAGACAATATTGGTAATGATGATGTTAGCCATGTGTACTTCTTCAATCCTTCTGCTCACGGGTTCTACGGCACTTCAACTATTTGGACCATGGAGTTCAAGAAGAAAGAAGCAGAAGATTGTTCCGATCAGATTGATAATGACTGTGATGGATTTGTAGATTTTGAAGATGGTGACTGCACTTGTTCTGACGAATGTTCCCCCGAGCAAAAAGAATGTTTCGGCGATGGTTGGAAAGAATGCGGCGATTATGATTCTGATAATTGCTTAGACTGGGGTTCTTTAATCGATTGTGGAACTAACGAAACGTGTGAAAACGCCAGCTGTGTTGATGTTTCCTGTTCTCAAGATAATGATTGTGATTTAGGATACATCTGCCGCAGATCCACTAACGAGTGTTTAGCCGAACCAGACCCTCTTTGTTATGGGGATGCTTGTTTAGATGTTATTATCCATATTTTTGATAGTGGTCCTAGAGATGACGACAGCTTTGGATTAGAAATTGCTTCTGTTTTTTATGGTGAAACGCCATCCGGAGGAGAGAAAACCTGGACAGTCTCATTAGACCCCAATAGAGCCTATCTTATGACCGCTTATGGCATTGGTATTCCCGATGGCATCGGTACTTATACTATCGAATTAACTAATGCTGGTGTACTTAGCGGCCCTCCCTTGACAGGAGACGATTTAGACGCCGGAATGTTTTTGGAATGGCATATTAAAGCCGGTTTAATTTGTAACGAAGGAGAACAATTTTGTGCCGATGCTGATAATCTCCAATCCTGTAACAACAATTCTTGGGAATTGCAGGATTGTGATTCCTTATGTCAAACCGAAGGTCATCCTGCTGGTGCCGATTATTGCAGCCAAGACAGTTGTGTTTGCGATATTACTCCTTGTGATCAAGCATTCTATGAATGTAACGGAATGGACCTGACTTATTGTAAATTAGCAGAAGGAATCTTATTGTCGTTACCATGTGAAACTCTCTGTCAAGATGGTGGCTACACTGGAGCCTCTGATTGCCGTCATAGTGATACCTACGCTCACGACGTTTGTTTCTGTTATGATTAAGAGAGTTATTTTTCCTAACATTGTAAAAATCTTTATATACTCCCTTCTTCCTAGGCCACAAAATGACAAAAAATGCTTGGGTCGATACAGCTAATCAAATCGATAACAGTTGGTATAGAAAAACTGTTGTAGCAATACTTTTTGAGGAAAATAAAAAAATAGTTAGCATTTTAATAGAAAATAAGTATAAATTAAAAATAAGGGATAAATTAACAAATTTCAAAGAATCTGTAGTTGTTGGATATCTTCAATCTTATCTCGTTTTTTTATGTTGTGTTTCTTTGACATATATTCCAAAGTTAGAATGTACTTTTATTTGTCCCGATTTCCAACCATTTAGAGTTTATCACACTTACTTAGGGAAATGTTTTAACTATCACGGGAAAAAAGATTTATTTAGTAAACTAAGAATTAAAATTAAACCGAAAGAAATAAAATCAAAAGCACATAGAAAAGTTAATAATTTATATCAAGGAAAGGGAAACCCCACTTTAATTTTTAAAGAAAAAGAACAAAAAGATTTTCTAAAATATTTTAATAAACAAAGCATAAAAAAATTGAAGAGTAAGGAATGAATCCCCAAGCCCACTAACGCCCGTTCGAATTAACTATTGAGGCAATACGGTAGGTACTCTCCTATCCTAAAGAAAAACCTCAAACTTTATAAATCTTACCCCCTATACTTTGCATTGCAAAGTATAGTCACTTCACGTATATAAATCTATTTATCGTTAATTTTCTCATTTAATAACGCCTTCAATTTTCTAATCTCACTAATTAACATTATAGCTCTACTCAGAATACTTATTCCCTAACTTGCTAAAACCCCTTCAGAATACAAAAGAAAAGAAAAAGAAACCTATCTAAGAGAGTGCGATTCCTATTCCAGCGATTATAGTTTTTAATCTCATATTAAAATTATGTCTTCTATTGGGAAGAAAAGCCGACTCCACCCCATGGCGCCATCATATGGTTCAACTAAGCTAGGTTCTAAAATAAGGCATCTCAGTAGTTTGTTTTCTAGATAATGGGCTACTGAGCGATGATGCCCACCTAAGTTTGAAATATCATGATAATCATCTAATTGAGTTAACCGATATTGTAATTTGTCTGGTTCACCTACGGGAACTAAAAATACCGGAGGAAATTCTGCCCCTTCATGGATCCCTTCAATAATTTCTTCTATATCTGTGCAAAACTTTTCGTCCTCAAATCCCAGAACACTAATTACTTTCAAGTCTAAGTATAAACATTCTAGTTCTGAGTAGGATACTTTCCTATCAATAATTTCTGCCATTTTTCTAATAACACTCGAGAAACCACCTAACTATTGATTCTGTTTCTGTTTTATAAAATTAACTAGAAAAATAAAAATTAAAGAAAAAGAAACTTATCTAAATATCTGGTATTCTTTGACTATTAGGATTGCAAACAGTATCAACAACACCGCTCCACTAACCATATACCACAAACCAGGTAGGATAGACATATCTTTAATGGAGGTATACATTCCCCAACCCATTACAATAAAACCTAACCATAAGAATTTATCCAGCACTAACTTCATAATCTCAAATTCCTGCTGATCTGTCATTCTCTTTTTTGTCATTTTAATTCACCTCTTAGGAAGTTACTTTCAAAAAGAACTGCTTGGAATCATAGGGCTCTGTACAATCATCCATATTACAAACAGCTAGAGTACAAATAAATGTTCCTGGTGCCAATCCTTTTTCTGTTAAAATAATACTAAAACCAGTTGCTGTGTTAGCAGCCACATCTTGAGAGATAGAAGCCATATCTGGTTTATTTTCCTCTAGAACCAAATTTTTTTCTTTATCTAAACACTCAGTTACAGCAAAAGTGGAACCGGTTGCAGTACTGGTATCTTTATTATAGAAACCAACACTCATTGTTTTTTCATCATTTCTAGTAATTTCTACTGTCTGAGAAATTGTAATTGGATTCTCAGAAGTTGGTTCTGATTCCAACTGTGTAACCGCAAAAGCTTCCGGTAATTTATCTTGTGCTCCCTTGAAAATTGTTCGGGTTAAACTCAAACCCAATCCTAGAACTACAAATGCTATAACAATAACTACTATTGCCGTTATCGACAGTGATAATGATCCTTTTTTATTCATAATACACACCTCTTTTAGTTGTACAATAAACTTAATTATACTCAAAATAACTTTTTTAGTCTATATAAAACTATCGAAAAAATTAGGGAGTTTCTACATAAATTTATCTTTCTAACAAATAAAAAATATCTCGTACATCCATTCTTTCCCATTGGTCAAAATCAAATAAATAAAGT
>JAAOXZ010000075.1 GCA_018221085.1 Candidatus Woesearchaeota archaeon | reverse complement strand
GAAGTTCATACTTCGGTAGAGAAACTGAAAGAGTTAGGTTATCTTCAAGATATTCATGGGACAGAACTTACTCATGAAGATCAAGTTTTAGAATTATTTCCGCAAGATGTGGTTTTACCAGGTTATGATTTTTTAGAAGGTTCGGCCCCTCGAATTCTCTTTCAAATTGCGAATTTCCTGGATGAGTTAATGGTTAAATTTTATGATTCAAAACCATTTTACAATCTTAAGTCTAAAGAGGACGTAGTGGGACATTTAATTGTGGGATTAGCCCCTCACACTTCGGCAGGTTTAATTGGACGTATTATTGGTTTTTCTAAAGTTCAATGTTTATTGGCCCATCCGATGTTTCATGCCGGTATGAGACGTGATTGTGATGGTGACGAAGCTGCCGTTATACTGTTAATGGACGCGTTAATAAATTTCTCCCGTCGGTATTTACCTGAAAGTAGGGGAGCTAAGACTATGGACGCCCCATTAGTTCTGACTGCCATCTTAAATCCTTCTGAGATTGACGATCAAGTTCATGGTTTAGGTATTGCTTGGAAATATCCTTTAGAACTTTATCAAGCGGCTTTAGAATATAAAAATCCCTGGGACGTTAAAGTAGAACAACTTAAAAATCGTTTAGGCCACTCCACCCAATATCAGGATATCGGCTTTACCCATCCAGTAGGAAATTTTAATCAAGGAGTCCAATGTTCTGCTTATAAAACTCTTCCCACTATGGAAGAGAAATTGAAGGGTCAAATGGACATTGCCCAAAAAGTTAGGGCAGTTGATAAAGAAGATGTCGCCAAGTTAGTTATAGAAAAACATTTTATAAAAGATATTCGAGGTAATTTAAGAAAATTTTCCATGCAGCAATTCCGTTGTGTCAAATGCAATGAGAAATTTCGCCGTCCCCCATTATCCAATAAATGTTCTAAATGTAATCATCGCCTTCTTTTTACTATTACTAAAGGTTCAGTAGTTAAGTATTTGGAACATAGTCTTAATCTTGCTAGAGAGTACGATTTTTCTCCTTATTTGAAACAATCTTTAGAAATCGTTCAAGAAAATGCTTATCTTCTTTTCGGTAAAGATAAAGACAAACAAGTCGGCTTGGGAGACTGGGTAAAGAAGTAAGTTACTTAATTTAAACTCTTAACTGGTTTCTTTACTCCACAAACCAAACATTTTAGATAGGTAACTTTCTCTATTTCCAATAATTCTGTATCTGGTTTGCCACATTCAGAACAAATTAAAAATTCACTCATGTATTTCTTAATTTTCTTATTAATTAAAGAAGCCGGTACCTTTGAACCTAAAATAACTCTTCCCCGAATTATTTTTCCGGGCGTAGCTAATTCTCTTAATAAATATTTCAACAAATGATCTAATTTCCTACTCAGTTGCTTGGCAATCTGATTTAAATTGATTAAAATAGTCTTATTTCCTTCTAAATGCCCTTTTACCTTGTCTATCTTAAACCTTTCATAACTAATTGTTTTCTCAGGCAATTCTTTCTCCGCTTTCTCTAATAATTTCTCATAATCCATTATAATAATATTTTCTCGCTCTCTTTTATAAATATTTAGGAAAGTTTTAAATAACTAAATATGGTTTCTTAAATCATGGTCTTAGAATCATTAGTTAGTCCATTCACTCTAAAAAAGAAACCTTGGGAGATGTTCTTTGCTGGTTTTTTTTATTCCATTATAGCCCTATTTATTTCGTTTATGGTCTTTCGGGAAATCTCTGGAATACTAATGGTTTTTCTAATAGTTCTAGCTACTCTGCCCATTCTTTACACCACCATTAAAGAAGAAGAACAAATTGATATAAAATATAAAAAAGAATGGAATATGCTCAAAGAACATTCTCACGTTTTAATCTTCCTTATTTTTTTGTTTTTAGGTATCACTGCCGCTTTAGTGTTATGTTATGTTTTTTTACCTTCCCATATTACTGATATCATTTTTACTTTACAAAGTAAAGCCATTCAAGATGTCAATTCCCATATTGTGGGAAATATCACTGCTTTTGGCTTATTCAAAAAAATATTA
Organism: Candidatus Woesearchaeota archaeon; assembly: GCA_018221085.1. GTDB lineage: Archaea > Nanobdellota > Nanobdellia > Woesearchaeales > GW2011-AR9 > JAAOXZ01. Next base: position 8,966 of record JAAOXZ010000075.1, on the reverse strand, counting down.
TTTAATAACTTCAAGGTTCTCTTTTTTTGTTTAGCCTTTGCTTTTATTTACGGAGCTGGCGCTATTTTCATATTAACTTGGAATGCTTCGGTTATTGCTACTGCTATTGGTAGTTTAATAAAAAAAGAACTATCTCAATTATCTTCTTTAGTTGGCCTGGGGGCAGCGTCGGCCTATTTTAGTATAGCGGCCTTTGGTTTTTTCCGCTATATGACTCACGGGATCTTTGAAATTGCCGCTTATTTTGTGGGGGGTTTAGCGGGGAGTATCGTTTCCGTGGCTATTATTAAACACGAACTCAAAAACGATAAAGTCATTCTCGATGCTACGGAGTTAGTTGTTTTAAGTTTAGCTCTATTGGTTATTGCCAGCCTAATAGAAGTCTTTATTACACCTAAAATATTCTAAATATTATCATAATCAAAGTAATTTTACTTTTCCTGCAGAATTCTGAAAGATATCTCCATTTTTCAGCATTCTTTCGATAATCTCGTCAGTATTGCTTAACGTAGCTTTTTCTTTTACTTCTTCAATTAAAGCCCCATCTCCCTTATCTAGCTCTTTAATCAATCCAATAATCTGTTCATCTGCTGATTCCGCGGATTCTTTCTCTTCTTCCTTCTTTTCCTCGGTTTTCTCTCCTCCGTCTTCTAGAGGTACGTTAGTTACTTTCTCCTCCTTCGTTTCCAAACTCCTAACTTTCAACCATGCAGTATCAATTTTTTTAATAATTTCTGGAGAGACATATTTCTCATCATTAAATGATCGTATTTTACCAATTATTAAAACTGCTTCACCAATTTCAGTTTCTCTTAAATTTTTAATTTCTTCAAAAGCCCGGACATAAATTTTCCCTGAACCGTCATCTAAAAGCAAATTACTGGTTCTTTCGCTTTCTCCTTTCTCTAATACTACGCCCACCATATTTACTCGAGAAACTTTCTTTCCGCCAAGGGTCATTAAATAATTAGGAGTCCATCCTTCTTCAGCCACGTATTTTCCGTTAATAATCTCTTTTATCCTCAACTTGACCGCAATTTGCCGTTCTTGATACTGTTCTGCCATACACTTTTCCAAAGACTAATGGTTTTTATGTATTTGTATGTTTTAAAATATACAAAATAAAGAAATCAACCCAGCTTCTGTATGAAGTTAGGTCGTGGTTCGAATAAATCTCCCGAACGTCGTAGTTTCTCAATAATGTCTTCTACATCTATGGCTTTCATTCCTTTCTCTTCTGCTCTTTCTACTACATTTTCCATTGGAATTACTTTGCCGAACTCTCCTTCTAAGACATCAATAATCTCTCTGACTACACTAATCTTGCTTCTTTCTTTAGCTGGAATTCCTGAACTAATCCGATCTATATCAATTATTCCAGTTTCCATATCTTTAGCTACCTGACTTAAACAGAAATCAATCAAATCAATTGCCCGTTGCGCATCTTTTTTGGTTACTTTATCTGATAATCTGACTTTTGCTGAAGCTTCTGCTAACCTAATTAAGGCTTCTAATTGTCGTGCAGTAATGGGAATACTTTTAATCCCACTTTCTTCTGATTGCCCACTGCTCCTCATTTTGATATAATACTCCTTTATTTCTTTCAAGGCACCATCAGTAAGCGCCGGCTTAATTTTTTGTCGAGCATATGCAATGTATTTTTTTAACAACTTCGTTTTGATATCTACTGTAATATCGTCCGGTTTCCGATGTAAATTTAAAATATGATCTGCCATTCTACCGTCTTTTTTTACATCGGGCAGGTCTTTAATAGGGAAAATTAAATCAAATCGGTTAATTAAAGTGGGCGGTAAATTTATTTGTTCTGCTACTGTTCGATAAGGATCAAATCTACCAAACTTAGGATTAGCAGCTGCTAGCACGGTAGTTTCTGCACGTAAAGTGGCTTGAATATTAGCTTTGGAAATACTGACTGTTTGTCCTTCTAATGCCTCGTGCATCGCAGCTCGGTCTTCTTTATCCATTTTATCTAACTCATCAATCATACAGAATCCTTTGTTAGCTAATACTAACGCTCCCGCTTCAAGCGACCATCCACCTAAAAATTCATCACGAACTACTGAGGCGGTTAGTCCTGCACCAGATACCCCTTTACCGCTGACATACCGTCCTTTGGGTGCCACTACGGTTAATCTTTTTAATAATTGACTTTTACCTGCTCCGGGATCACCAATTAATAAGATGTGCATGTCTCCTCTTGTTACGGTGCCATCGGATCGTTCTTTTTTTGTTCCTCCTACCAGTTGCAGAATTAATGATTCTTTTATCTTGTCATAACCAAAGATAGAGGGAGCAATACTTTTGATTAATTTGGTATAAATTTTGGGATCTTTAGATAAGTCATGAATATCTTTCAATTCTTCTTCAGTTAATTCCGTTGAACCGAAATCTTCTTCTACCGGTTCAATGTAGTTGGCTTCAATCATTAAATCAAATTTAGTGGATTTTCCTCCACTCTTCAAATCAATGGGTACTTCAGTCACCCAGCCCATAACTCTTATTTTACTGCCGGGACTGGTTTTTTTATCTGTTATCGGACTGACTAAATCGTTCTTTAGAAAAACATTCATTCTCTTTGGTTGCATTCCGCCATCCAAATCCTCGGTTGCTTCTTCTAACACTAAACCCTGGCCATCAATTAATTCCTTAGATAATTCCTTGAATTTTCCTTTTCTTCCACAACCACATCTAGAAGGTTCTCTGAATTTCTTTTCAAATTGTAAAACAGTTAAGATATTGCCACAACTAGGACATTCAAATTTGGCAGTAATCACATGCGGACGAACATTACTTTTCTGTCTGACTACTCCCTCCATCCATAAAAAGGTGTTTAAGTGTTTACTTCTGATCTCATTAATTAAAATCTTTTGACTTTCGGGTAGATTATGAAATCGAATATAGAATTTTCCTATTTTTTTCGGCAAATCAAATTCATTGATTGCTAATTCTCCAGCTTTCAAAATCTCTTCTGGATTCTCTAATAATTCTTCTGCTAATTCGGGACTAATCTTAGCTAATTCAAAAAAATCTAGAAGTAAGAACTCTTTTCCTTTTCTTACCGATTCCAATAGCTGTGGCTCGTAATTCTTTTCGATAAATTCCTGAAAAACTTTAATCTGTTCTCCTACTTCCATTCTTCGAAACCACCCTCCAAATGATTAAATAAAAATAAAAAATAATTAATTTATTTTTTTAACACTTTTTTTAAGTTTTCAGCCAATTGATCTGTAGCATCATTGACATCTTGTTCAGTTTTTGTTCCAGTACAAACAATTTTACCGTTACTAAACAATAAGAAAGTTGCATTAGTTCCTTTTAACTTGTGTACTAAACCGGGAAACTGTTCTGGTTCATATTCTGTGTGGGGCAATTTAACTCCCAAGATGTTCAAATTTAACTTCATACCAATTTGTCCGGAAGCGACAATGTTCTGTACTTTGATTTCCGGTTTGATTGTTACTATAATATTTAATTTTTTTAAATTTTTGATAATCGCTATGATTGCTTTATCTACATCTTCCATATTTCTAGCTCCCGTACACACAATCTTTCCTGAGCTAAAAATTAAAGCGCTAGTTTTGGGCTCTTTTATTCTTAAAACTAAACCGGGAAACTGTTCTGGATTATATTCGGTGTTACTCAAGGTAGCAGCCATTTTTTCTAAAGGTATTTCTTTTTTTAAGTCAGAACTAATTACAATATTAACAATTTCAATTCCCTTCTTCATCGAGTCTTTCTTCTTTGATTCTTTCTTTATTGATTTTTTTGCCATTATAATAAAACCCCCTTGGTTGATTCATTTATAAATCGCCCGCTCCTTTTTAAAGGTTTCCTTTATAAATGAAATTCTTACTTATTTAAAACTATTTCTAACCTCTAATGTTCGCTTTATAAACTAGTAACCCCCTTCATTTCCTATGGAATTATCGACGTGAAACTACGCACTTATAGTTCCATAAGAAACAAAGGTAACTTTACTTTCTATATTGTAAATAAATCAATAAAAAACAATTTAATCTTCCCTTCTCCTCCGTAATAGAATACCCAAAATGAGGATTGCCAGTCCAATTAAGATGCCAATTAAAATATAAGCCCAGTTTCCATTACCGCCCATATTCTTGTATTCTTCTTCATCTAGAATGCTTCCTTTGAATCTTTGGTGGGTTTTCTTTCCATCGTAATTGACCACTACATCAAATTCGTAATCTCCTATATCTTTATCTGTAGCATCGAAATAACCGCCTATGTTTTCACTTTCCCGACCTTCTATATCAAAAGAAGCGGTTCGTATTTCATCTATTTTGTTATCGTCTTTGAAAACAAAGACTTCCACAAAGACATTTTCTAATTTTTTATTCCAGTTGTTTAATAGATTAACAGTAAATTTGTTTATCTTCCCAAAAATAAAGTACTTATCAAAGAATAGAATATCTATTTCTGGATCGCCTTGGATCAAATTCCTTTCTAGTTCTAACCAGTATTCATCATAAAAGATGGAAGCCAGAACATTAAATTCTCCGTATTCTACTTCGGATTTATTAATTGAAGCAGATAAAACTGTATTCTGATCTGCTCCTAAGGATTCCTCGCCAGTTTTAACAGAAACCAATTTTCTATCATTATCATAAACTTCAAAGGTTGTTTTTAGGGCACCAATATCTTCTTGACCTAAATTTTTAGCTGATAATGTAATGTTAATACTATCTGCATTTTCTTCAAAACCAATTTCTGCATCTAAATATTTGTTTGGATAAGGGACGTTAACAATCACTTTGTGGGCTATTTTAAGTCGAGCTGTAAAGACATTTCCTGAAACATCAACATCCGGTAATTTTTCTGTAACAATGATTTGTGATTCAATAGTGCCAGGAGGTAATTCCTCGGGGAAGTCGGCCGTTATTGTTACATAGGCCAATTCTTGATCTTTATCTAAGTGGACAGTATCTTCTGATAATTTTAGATACTTTGCTAATTCTCCTTCAATAGTTAATTCTACATCTAAATCTTTGTAATCGTTATTAACTATTTTAAATTGGAATTCCTTATTCAGTTCTGGTTGAAAATCAAAGGTAGTTTTGGCCGGTCTTAATCCTAGGCTGAACACTAAAGGTAAGGAAATCAAGAGTACAATTATCCACACTAGTATTTTCTTGTTCATGTTGCAGCAAAGGTGAGGGTGGAACTTTTTGCTCCATCTCCTTCATCGATAGGAACTGTAATGTTTAGGTCCGTTTCGAAAGCATCGTTAGTATCTCTCCAATTTAGATTGACCACATCATCAACGGTACTAGAACTATTGATGTTGGTCCAGGTAGTGGTAGAGTCGGTAGTATTGTAGGAACTGGTTTCATTCTCGTCAATTTTAAATTGGAAGTAGTTGGAAGGGAATCCCCCTTGAGTGAATAGCTGAGTTCCAGTAACGGTAATATTAACGAAGATATTTCCAGAATTTTCAACTACGAATGGCGGAGGTCGATTATTGGTAGTGTCGTTGGTGTCTTCATTTAACATAGTTCCAAAACTGACATTATCTACCACCATGGAAACGGCAATATAAGATTCAACAGTGAAATTAAATGTGGTGGACCATTCACTAAATAAATCACTATCATTAGCTCGCACTTTCCAATAATAAACTACGTCGACATCTAATTCGGTGCTGGAAGTGTAATTAGTTTGATCGGTGGTTTCGCTTACATTTCCTACTTGAATTTCGGGACTAGCAAAAGCAGGGTCATTATCTACCATTATTTCATAAAGTGCATTAGTGGTGTCTTCTGAATTATTCCAAATGAAAGTAGGTGTTCTGTCGGTAATATCTTCACCATCATTAGGAGAATCCAATAACGGAGGACTAGGAATGATAGTTACATTATTACTTAGGGCAGTAATACCTTCATCATAAATATCTACTGGAGTGATAGTGGCACTCCAAGTTTCATTTACACTAGTCATAGAAAAATGCATAATGTCAGTTATATTTTGATATAAAGCTAGGACCTGCTCTGCTGACAATCCTTTTCTCCAGATTCTTATGTTGTCTAGTGCGCCGGAGATTTTACCTATTTGGATATCGCCCCCCCCACTATTGATGTCTGTAGTATACGATTGGCTACTCTGTAATTGACCATTTAAGTACATACTGATGTCGGTACTATTTTTGCTTAGAGCTATATGGGACCATTCATTTCTGTTGACGCTGGTCATTAAAGTCTGGTCATTTATTGTCCCTAGGATAGTGGTAGGATTATAGCCAAAATCAGTAAATAAGCCATAAACTCTTCTATCTTTACTTATCGCTTCTAAGATTACTGGAGAAGAATATTGGGCAGTACCTATTCTAGTATTGCCCAGTTGCCCTAAAGAATTATGTCCCCAACAACTTTCGGTTCCATTTTGCAGTATGGCACAGGTAAAATACAGACCACTTCTTATTGTAACGGCATTGCTGACTCCTTTTACCGTAATTGGAGTGCTCCTTCTTGATGTTGTTCCATCTCCTAGCTGCCCATTATTATTCGATCCCCAACACATCACCGTTCCATTCTGCAACAAAGCACAAGCGTGATATACGCCAACATTTATTTGAGTAGCGTTAATCACTCCCGAAACAGAGACGGGAGTTGTTCGTGGTGAAGTGAGTGTACTATCGCCACATTGTCCATTAGTATTCAGACCCCAACACATCACAGTTCCATTCTGCAACAAAGCACAAGCACTATAAGTGCCGCCAGATATCTGTGTTGCATTTATCAGTCCGGAAACAACAGTTCCAGAATTATTGTTGGTGGTGGTACCGTCTCCCAATTGCCCATAACTGTTAAGGCCCCAAGACATCGCCGTTCCATTTAGTAGTACTGCATAACTAGTGTGATATCCGGTGTCGATATCAGTAGCATTATCAACATTAATAACTACTACTGGACTTTCCCTTTGGGTGTTGGTACCGTCTCCCAACTGCCCATTACTATTCACTCCCCAACACATGACACTGCCATTTTCTTGCAAGGCACAGGAATGACTGATTGCAGCAGAGACTTCTACAGCATCGATAATATTTGCAGCTACCGGTATGTAACTGGAAGTAGTACTGCCACGGCCTAGCCTGCCACTAGCACCGTAGCCCCAACACATGACACTGCCATTTTCTTGCACGGCACAAGTATGTCGTTGACCATTGCTTATATCTGTCACATTTGTTAGGCCGATTACTTCGCCGGGGTGTTTTTTAATGGTCTCTGTAGACCCATCACCGCATTGTCCCTGACTATTCTGACCCCAACACATCGCCGTCCCATTCTGTAGCAAAGTACAAGAAGTTAGGCTGTAACCTCCCTTAGTTATCCCGGTGGCATTGATTAAGCCTTCCACAGTTAGGGGAGTTACAGTATATCCGTAAGTTCCATATCCCAACTGCCCATAAGTATTATCTCCCCAGCAGATTATACTTCCTTCCATATTCACGCCACAGGTTTGCTTATTTGATGCACTGATTACCGTCGCGTTGTTTATACTCTTGGCCGGCACTGGACGAGTTCTACTTGTAGTAGTATTATCGCCAATTTGCATCACATCATTATATCCCCAACACATCGCCGTTCCATTTTGCAGTATCGCACAAGTATGGTAGTGACTAGCATCAATTGAACTAACATCAGTAATATTAGTTGTAATTGGACTAGTCTTTAATGTAGCTGTACCATCGCCCAGTTCTCCATGAGAATTATATCCCCAACACATCACCGAAGTATTTTGCTGAATGGCACAAGTATGGTATACTCCTACTACGAGTGAGGTAACATTGATTATATCTGCATCTACCGGAGAAGTTTTTTGGATTTGTGAGCCATCTCCCAACTGCCCATAGTTATTACGGCCAGTACATTTCACGGTTCCGTTCTCTTGTAAAAAACAATTATGGTACATTGAACTTTGCGTGATTTCGGTTACATTCGAGACGTTAAGTACTGGCGTAGGATCTGTTTTGGTAGCTGTATCTCCTACTCCTAGCTGTCCATAACCATTATAGCCCCCACACATCGCCGTCCCATTTTGCAGTATCGCACAAGTAGAATGGTAACTACAAGTTATCTTAGAGATGTTATAAAGTTCAGTTACTTTTACTGGAGTGGTCCTAGTGGCAGTAGTAGTGTCCCATAAATTACCATACGCGTTGTATCCCCAACACAAGACACTTCCATTTTGTACTATTGCACAACTATGATAGTAACCAGTGTCCATTTGGACAACATTAGATAGTCCCAGAACTTTTTTTGGAAGAGGAATGGGTACTCCTGCGTATCCTTGTCCAATCTGCCCGTGACCATTATAGCCCCAGCAATAAACACTGCCGTTATCAGTTAAGGCACAGGAAAAGATTTGTCCCATCGATAAATTAGTAATGTTTTTTTGACTTAATTTAAACCAGGCCTCGATGGTTACTTCGTCAGTTAAGCTTAAACTAGCAGAATCAGTTACGGAAATGCCGTCATCGTCCCCATCAAACTGATACGCTCCAAAACCATTATAGCCACCAGTGGAATTGAAGGTAGCTCCACTAACATCGCCGTCATTGCTATTGCTACTGTAATCTTTAGTTGAGGTGGAGGTAGAAGTATTGGTTTCAAAAGGAAGGTTAAGAACTGCTAATGAATCTTCGTCTTCTCTCCAGTCAATGATATTAGTTACAATATCTCCATCGTCAGTAGTTGAAATGTTATGGACGGTTAGATTTTCACTGCTGGAATTAGTTCCTGAAGAGGAATTTAATACTGGAGTTCCTTGAGTTGGTACGGCATTTACTTGGAAAGTCCTTTCTTCAGTTTCATTTAAGTTACCTGCTTGATCCATACCATAGGCAGTGTATACATATTCTCCTGAATCTAAATTAGTAAAGTTTCCTTCCAATTGATAAGTCCCAGCTTGATAAGAAGCGTTGATTTCTT
>JAAOXZ010000074.1 GCA_018221085.1 Candidatus Woesearchaeota archaeon | reverse complement strand
TTAATTTATCCTTTAATGCAGGCTTTAGACGAAGAATACCTTAAAGTCGATGTTCAGTATGGTGGAGTAGACCAAAGAAAAATATTAATGTTTGCCAGAGAAAATCTTTCTAAGTTGGGATACAAAACCAGAATAGAAGTAATGACTCCTTTAATCCCAGGTTTGGTGGGTAAGAAAATGTCCGCTTCTGATCCGTCATCTAAAATAGATCTTCTCGACGATCCTCAAACAGTTCAGAAAAAACTCAACAAAGCCCACTGTGAAGCTGGAGTAGTAGAAGAAAATGGTGTGTTAGCTTTCCTTAAACATGTAATTATGGTTTTGAAACAGGATCGCAAAGAACCATTCGTTATTGAAAGGCCCGAAAAGTTTGGTGGCAATTTAACTTTTAAAACATATCAAGAAGTAGAAACTGCTTTCAAAAACAAAGAACTCCATCCTTTGGACCTCAAAAACGCTCTAGCCAAAGAAATTAGTAACTTATTGGACCCTTTCCAAAAACAAAAAACCAAATTAGAAAAAGCTGCCAGCGAAGCTTATGCTTGAACTCTTTTTTTATTTACCCTCTACAATTGCTAGACAATAATTATTAAAATATTTGTTAACTACTCTTTTAACATCATTGATAGAAACTTTTTTTGTTCTATTCACATATTCTTCAATCATTTTAGCATCTCCCATCTGTTCCCAAAATGTTAAATGGTCCGCTAACTGTTGATTATCTTCGGTTTCCAAGAAATAATCTCCTTCGATGAAAGTTTTCGCTTCTTGCAAATCTTTATCAGAAATTCTTTTCAATTTCTCCAATTGCTCCAAAATTAATTTCTTAACCAACTCTACTTTCGCTCGATCAGTACTCAAATAAATCGCAAAATAACCATAATCTCTCTCCGCCACATGTTGGGTCCCTACTTCATAAGCCAACCCCCTCTTTCCTCTGATTTCCTGAAACATCCATCCAGATTGTCCTCGACCCAAGATTCCATTAATTATTTCCAAAACATAACTGTCTTTATGACGACGGGGAACAGTTTTATATCCTAGTACTAAATAAGTGTTAGCAATTTTCCTTTTCTCTTTCTTAACTCTCTTTCTTTTAGCCAAAGCTTCTCGCACCACACTCTCCTTAACTTCTTTCCCTTTTCCCAATACAAACTTTGCGCTAACTTTTTTCTTCCAATCTTTAACATTACCTACGATAGAAACCACCATATTATTGGGTGAATAAAATTTGTTGTAATAATCTAAAATATTATCTCTCTTTAACCCTTCAATTACTTTTTTACTTCCGTAAGTGGGGAGTCGAGTCGGATGTTTATCAAATAAATTATTTTCAAATAACATCCATTGGTAAAAACGCGGTTCGTCATTAACTAAATCGATTTCCTTATTGACAATCTTTTTTTCTCGGTCAATATCTTCCTCTCTAAACAAAGGGTTTTGCATGATATCCGATAACACATCTAATGCTATATCAAAATGCTTCCCTAGAACTTTAATAAAAAAACAAGTTCTTTCTTTACTGGTGTAAGCATTTAGTTCGCCGCCAATTTTTTCAATTTCATTAGAGATTTCTTGACTACTTCCCCTTTTCTTAGTTCCTTCAAACACCATATGTTCTAGAAAATGAGAAACACCTCTTTCGGCAACTAATTCATTATTACTGCCTACTTTCACCATCACTTCTATAGCCACAGAATTAGTATTCCTCTTTTGATAAATAACAGTTAAACCATTTTTTAGTTTTATTTTCTGCATATCTAGATTAAATTTTTAAAGACATTAAATATCTTTTGTAAGAACATAGATTAAAAATGAAAACATTCCAAAAAACACCTCAAGAAATTACGCTCCTCAAAAAAGCAGCTAAATTAACTACTCTGGCTTTCAAACAGATAGTTCGAGATCTCAAGACAGGAAAATTCAAAACTGAAAATGACATTAAAAAATTCCTACAAAAGTTTGCTAAAGAAAACAACACTAAACTTTCTTTCCCTCCCATTATTGCTACAGGTAAAAATTCTATTAATCCTCATCATCCCACGTCTAACACTAAACTAGTTAAGGGATTCTTGTTAATTGATATGGGCATTTGCTACCAAAATTATTGCTCTGACATGACCAGAATGCTTTATTTGGGCAAACCGACGGAAAAAGAAAAGGAGCTCTACACTTTCCTTCTGCAAGTTCAAAAACAAACTATTCGGAATATCCGACTACAACAAAAAACTGGATATGTCGAAAAACAAACCCGAAAAGCTTTGGGAAGATATGCTCGTTATTTTATCCATAGTGTGGGGCACGGAGTAGGAAAAAGAATTCACGAACTCCCTCTTTTCAGATTAAAATGCGAACATATTATCCAAAAGAACCAGGTGTTTACTATTGAACCTGGAATTTATCTCAAAGATTTTGGTCTTAGAATTGAGGATACTCTTTTAATGAAAAGACGACCAGTAATTTTGACTAGATTCTCCAAAAAATTAATTTCTATTAATCTTTAAAAACTCCCATAATGTTTATAAATCCCGTCAAAAATTATA
>JAAOXZ010000073.1 GCA_018221085.1 Candidatus Woesearchaeota archaeon | reverse complement strand
CATCATAATGGCACAACAGGTAAACTAATTCTCGATGACCATTTTCAATTTTCTTAGCTAATTTAACTTCTTCTGCCCCAGTTAATAATGGTCTGTCGTTAAATTCTTTAAAATACAAACTGCAAAGGTAGTCTCCCATATTAACTTCTAGAATCAACCATTATTATAAAAGTATCGGGAATTTACTCTTTCAGAATAACAACATTTCCCCGGCCTTTCTTAACTTTTTCAATTTTGCCCTTATGTTCTAATTCTGTTAGAATTAAGCTAATTTTGGCTTCCGATAAGTACATCATTTCTTTTCGTAACTCTTTTTGAGAAATTCTGCCCTCTTTTCGAATAAGTTCCAAGGCTTTTTCTAAATAATCTTCTCCGTCAGTTAATTCTTCTTCTACTTTTTCTTCCTTATTCTTTCTCTTTCTCGATTTCCCGTATTTCTTCCGTGCCAATACAATTCTACCCATAGCAATTAATAAAATTCCCAAAGCAATCAGATAAGACCCCATTGGATACTTAGCAAAACCTTTTTTCTCTTCTTCTATTTCAATTACTCCTAACTCCGTTAAAAAATCATCTTCCTCTTCAAAACTAGGAAATAAAAATAAATCGTAAATAAATTCTCCTTCACCAACTACTTTAATTTCTTCTTCCGCTACTAAAAAACCTTTCCGTGCTTTTAAAATATAATCTCCGGCCGGAACTTCAAAACTATACGCTCCAGTTTTAGATAAAGATTGTTGTTTAGGCACGGTGTTGATTTCTACCAAAACATCGGTTACTTTATCCAAATCTAAGTCGTAAATTTCCCCATGTAAAGTAGCACCCCAGACAGAATTAACTAACAGCAATACCAACAAAACGTAAATAATTTTACCCATTCTCCATCAATACGCCCACTTATTTAAAAAAATATCGTTTTAGTATTCTACAATCCCAAAAGAATATCCGTTATCTTTTCGATCAGAATGACCTTCAATGATATGAAAAAAGCCCGGAGAAACATTTAATGAACCATATTCCTTCATTATTTCTGCTGAATCAAATCTTTCTCTGGAATGTTCAGCATTTAACAGAGTATATATCTGAGTCCTGCACTCTCCCTCTGTCTTTACTTTCTTTTTAATTTCTGCTAATTTGTTAGCGCCTTCCTCTCCGACTAAACCCACAATTGCCGGATTAGTACGTACTCCTTCTCTGAGGTTTTCTACTTGATATCCATCTGGAACAAATCTGACCTTCTTATCTCCCTGCTTTATTCTTTCTTCTAAGATAGTTTCTTCCATCAGGACGTTAATTTTCTTCGGGTGATTTCCAGACACGTGAACCCAAGGATTATCTTCTACATAAAGACCCGTATCTGGAATATAAAGTACTCCTGTATCACCAGCAATCCATCTCCCCTCGTACAAGTTATCTTCAATTGAAGTACAGTAATGTTCAGTTAAATCATCACTTCTTTCTTCATTACATAAGGCCGCATAAACAATAGAAACCACTTCGGCTAAAGTAGCCATACGGAAACCTTGTTCTACAATGGAATCTCTTAAACCTATAAAATGATTCGGACCAAAAGGTACTGCCCGGATAGTAAGTTCTTTTCCTTCGTGTGGAACAGTCAGTGTAGTCATACCTTTAATTTCAAAGGGTAGTTTTTCCATAAACTCCTCTTATCTCCAAACTTTTATTTAAACATTTTGGTCTTCTGGACTCTGTAGAAAAAGTTGTCTAATCCAGATTTTACTAATCAAGATGATTTTTTCCATTACCCTAATGAGTGACTTTGATTTAAAAAATAAAGCAAACTTTATAAAGAAAAAAGTTGTCTAAAGTATATTAAAAGAGGTATTTGTGAATGAAAAGAGGGAGGGATAGAAAGAGGGCTTTTCCTAGATTTAATTTTGGAATTTTAAAGAATCTTTCTAAAAAACATTTCTTCACTTTTGGTTTATTGATTTTAGTTATTTTAGCTTTAGGTGGAATTACTTTTCTAAATTCAGAAGGTGGTTTGACTGGGGCAGTGGTTGGTGTTGAGGGGGATTTAACTATCCAAGCAGATATGAATAACATATCCATGGAATCTGTTTCACCAACTCCAGATAACAATACTTTTGTCTCAAATGTTACCGCGGAGATTAATGTTACCGCGGAGCTAAATAATTCGTTAAAAGAATTTACTTGGATTTGGGACAGTGTTAATTACACCTTTTATGATGATAGTTTGGTTTTAATGATGAATTTTGAAAATCTTTCTGATCTAGGAGAAAATAGTACTTATGTGGTGGATTTGAGTCCAAGAAAAAATAATGGAACCGTAACAGAGAATGCCACATTTAGTGAAAATGGAAAATATGGCGGTGGCTACGATTTTGATGCAGGTAAAGTTGGAGTTACTTCCAGTCCTGATTTAAACTTTTCAGGAGAAAAAAATTTTACTGTTTTTGCCTGGGTTAATCCAAGAGATGTTTCTATTTCTAATCAAGGAGTTATTGCCAATTCGGATAGTAATGGTGGATGGAACATCAGAGTGAGTAGTAATAGTTTCTACTTTACTGTTCGTAATTCTTCCGGGACTATCCTTCAGACGGGCGCCAGTATTTCTAGCTATGAAAATCAATGGGTTTTTTTAACCGGACGATTCAATGGAACCCACACTACAGCTTATCGTAATGGGGAACAAGTAGCTAGTGATCCATTTAATCTCGGAGATATTGGTCAAGGCTTTTCTACAACTTATGTTGGTTATTATCAGGCTTCCAATGTTTATTTCAATGGAACTGTGGACGAAGTTAGAGTTTATAACAGAAGTTTCACTGACAGCGAAATTATTCAATTTTATAATTCTAACCTCCAAAAATTTAATCAGACTTATTGGGAATTTTATAGTAATCAAAGTGATCCAGTATCAAAAACTTCTAGTTATTATGCTTCTGCTTGTGATATAAATAATGAGTGTAATTCCACAGAAGTACGAATCGCAAGGATATGTGTTGAGCCTTACGAAGACGTACAATTTAACTCAAACACTACCCTATGTCCAGGAAATTATTATTTAAATGATACGGGGGGCGATGGAGTAATTGTAATGGGTGCAAATAATGTTATTTTGGATTGTGCTGGGGCAGTTTTAGCAGGAAATAATACCACAGATTCAATAGTGATATATGCAAACTCTAAAACAGACATAACTATCAAAAATTGTACTATTAAAAGTTATCATTATGGATTAGATATGAGGGATGTGATTGGGGAAGTGTTAGATAGCAATTTTACTGAAAATAGAGTAGGGATAAAAACCTATGCCGGAGGATTACTCAATGATTCCAATATAACCAATAACCTTTTTTATAATAATTCTGAGAAAGATATACAACTCAATGGAGCCACACAACACGATTTGAATATTAAAAATAATACCTTTTATGCTTGGTCTTCATTCTCTATTTTTGAGGAAAGCAATTCGATTTCAAACAATTTGGTAATTGAAAATAACAGCTTTAGTCAGATGGGTTCAGCAGTACTGTCATCAATAAAGCAGAATAATGGTTCTTTTTGGATAATAAGGAATAATAGTTTTTATGGTAATGGAGTTATTTCTTCTAGGGCGGTAGAAATCAGAAAGGGAAACAATAGTATTATAGAAGATAATTATATGGAAACATCGCACTTAAATATTTGGTTAGTTGGTGCATATAACATCACAATTCAAAATAATAATATTAGTAATAGTGATGAAGGCTCCAGTTTTAGAGATGGAACAGATACCGTTTATTTTTATAACAACACTATTACTAATATGACTTTAAATTACGATTCTTATGATCTCGGCTTAGGAGTTCTTAATAGCAGTAATATCTACATCGAAGATAATACTTGGACTGAGATTGGAACCACTTCTATTTTATTGCAGGGAACCAGGAATGTGACAATAAAAAATAACAACATCAGCATAATTGCCATATCAAATAGAAGTAATTATGGTGCCAGCGATGGAACTGATGTTCCTTGTGCAATTAAAGCGGTTCAGAGATACAAAAGTTGGTTCCACCATTTTGGGAATGATAATATAACTATTGAAGGAAATACATTTGATTCAGATACTCAATGTTTTTTACAATTAGAGAACGGAACACAGATATCTCATGATTTAACTGGTTATTGGTATGTTAGTTTTAGAACACCAGTTTACCTTAAAGGTATTTCGGAATTTTATGTGTCTAATTCTTTTAGTAATTTGAGTCAATATCATATTACGCAAGGAATAAGATTTAATATCTATTCTAACGCTAATGGAGGAGATAACCCCGGTATGAGGTATCAAATCTTTAAAGATTATCTTTATCTGGAAAACGTAAATACTTCAAATATTTTTAATAACTCGGCACATAATTTAACTAACGCATTGATTTATTTTGATAATTCTTCTGTTGCATGTTCAGATGTTTCAACTTGCGATAACATTATTAATCTAACTCTTCCGCCAAATAATCATTCTTATGTCTTAAATAATTTTAATTTAACAGAAGGGGTAAATCGAAGCAAGAGTCCTATATGGTTTTCTAATACTTCTTATAACGAAAAAAGAATTGTTTCCAATCTGACAGATGATATTAATGCTACGGCGGTATTTAATGTCTCTAATTGTAGTATTTTACGCATAGAATATATCTCCAATAGTTCAGTGTTTCAAAAAAATTATACTGGTAGTGAGTATAGTTGTTCTGACAATTTGGTTGAACTATATGTTGATGAAATAGAACCAGCACAAAACAGCAATGTTTTAACTATTATGTATGGTTTGGTTACTCCTCCAGAAGGCGGAGGAGGAGTGGGACCACAATCCACTAGCACATCTACTGCTCCTAAATCAGAACCTACTAAAGCCCCTACTAAGAAGGCAGAGAAAGAGATTGTTGAAGAGCCATCAATAGAACAACCAACTGAAGAACTTCCAGAAATTCTTGAGAAAGAACCAAAATCCTTTTTCCAGAAAGTGAACCAAGTAATTAATTTATTGTGGACCTCAGTGGTTAATTTCTTTCAAAAGATTTGGAATTGGTTTTAAACATTTCTGTTCTTACTCATAATCTCATAAAACTCCTTTTTCTTAATTCCTTCAAACTCCCAAAATTACGCCGTTTAAAGTTTAAAACCTTAAAATCTCTTCTATCGTAAAGCTTTACAAAAGTATCTTTATAAAGTAAATCCCTCCTCCAATCAACAACAAAAACGGAGGTATCATGAACATGACAAAATTAAAAAAATTAAGTGTGTTGCTGGTTCTAGCAATATTTATGTTGAGTTTAGCACCTTTGGCCCTAGCCGACCAAGGAAATAACCGACCCGATCAACTTCGAGCCGTTGAAAAGGGAATTCAGGTAGCTAAAAAACAATTAACTGTTAACTCGCTCAAAAATACTATGGGTAAGGCCGTAGACGGCTTAGAAAAAGCTAAAAAGAACGTGGAGCAATTTCAGGAAAGATATGAAAGAGCCAAGGAGAATTACCAAGCCGCTAAAGATAATTATCTTGCCGCCAAAGGAAGAGTATCCGAATTAAGAGACGCTATCCAGGGTTGCATTGAAGGAGAGTGCGAAGTCACTAAAAAACAATTCCGAGTTAAATCTCGAGATGTGTTAATCCATCTTTCTGATGTCGTTTTAGAAACTTTAAACAAATTAAAAACCCAAGTAGAATCCTCAGATATGTCTGAAGAAGCCAAAGAACAAACTTTAGCTGATCTGGATGCCCAAATCTTAGAAGTGGAAGAAGCTAAAGCCATTCTGGAAGATTTGAGTGAAGACATAACCAGAGAAGAGCTTAAAGATGCCGTAGATGTTATCAAAGATGCTTGGAAATCTACTAGACCTCAAATAAAATTAGGTTTGGGTAAAGTGATTGGGGCCAAATTAGGCAATATTATTGTCAAAACAGAACAATTAGAAACCAAATTCAATAAAATCAGAGATCGTTTAGAAACCAAAGGTTATGACGTTTCGTCTTTGGATGACTATTTAGTAGAATTTAATGCTAAATTAGCTTCCGCTAAAGAACACTGGGAACTATCTATGGAAAAATTCCGGGAAGCTCGAACAGCTGAAGACGTTTCTGCTGCCGTACAAGAAGCTCATCGACACCAGGCTGAAGCCCGAGAAGAGATTAAAGAAGCTCGAGAAGATATTCGGAATATCGTCAAAGAAATAAAAAGCCTCCAAGATTTAGACGAAATTGAAGAAGAAATCGAAGAAGAGGAAGAAGAAACTGATGACGAAGATGAAACTGACGAAGAGGATGAAGAAGAATCTGAAGATGATGAAACCGACGACGAAGACGAAACTGACGAAGAAGACGAAGAAGAAACTGAAGATGAAGAAGAGCTAGAAGTTAAAGGCACCCTTACCGAAGAACAACAAGCTCAGGCAGACGAAATCCTTGCTAAAATAAAAGAAGCCGGCACTGAAGTAGAATTGAAAATCAAAGTAGAGTGGGACGAAGATTCGGAAACGGCAGTTGTAGAAAAAAATGAATTAGAAGGCGAGGTGTCTGAAGAAGTTCAAGCGTTAATTGATTCTTTGATTGAAAGTTTACAAGAAACAGTTAATGCAGAAAATGAGGAAGTAAAAGTAGAAATCGACTTTGAACTCGCCGAAGAGGAAGACGAAGAAGACGAAGAAGAGTAAGTTATTTAAACTCTTTTTTCTTTCTTTTCTTTATTAACTTAAAGAGGTTACCAAGATGAAAAAAATATTATCCATTTTAATCTTAGCTTTGTTTGTCGTTTCTATAGTCGGTTGTACTATCTCTGAAACACCAACTTCCGAAGTGGAAGCTACCGAAGAAGACATTGAAGCAGATATTTCCGAAATAGATGCCTTAGAAGAAGATCTAGATATGGCTGAATTAGACGAATTAGATGCTTTAATGGAAGAACTAGAATCGGATTAAGTATCAACAAAAAGTTGGACGGGCCTCACACCAGCACGTTTTAAGAATTTTAGTTATAATACTATAAAAAATAAATTAAAAGAAAAAAAAGAAAAAACCTTATTTTAAGTAAGATTTATCCTTTAAGAACTTAGGAGATACAGCGCCCTGTTTTCTGAATTCGTCAAGCATATCTACTTTATCGTCCAATGTTACTTGTTTGGTATCTTTTGCTTTCACACCTATGGAATCTAACAATTCTTCTGTCGAGATATCGTCCAACATGGTTTGTGGTGCCTGCATCCGTTCTTGCATCACATGACGCATTCTTGTTTGATTTAGGTATCCTTGGAATTGTTCGAAGGTTAATCCTTCTTTTACATCTTCAACTATTTTCGACAATGCAGTCTCATCGAAACCATAAAAACTGTTCATTGCCAAGTTTTTAGCAAATAACGGGTCTTCTGGTAAACTAGCTACTGCGCTGTTTAAGGGAGAAAGTAACCCAGCCACTAAAGCGTCTTTGAATTTTTTCCTGGATTCCTTGTCAGATAATTTACTTAAATCTACATAATGTCCATTTCTGGTGCTTTCTAATGCCTTGTCGTAAGCTTGCCGAATATTCATCTGCATAGTCGCGACACTGTTTTCAGCACTTTCCTGAGCACTCATATAATCTTTTACGTTTGTCATTTTTTATTATAATACCTCATATTTTTATATTGATTATGTTACTACTCAAGGATAACTAATCATATATAAAGCTTTCGGTTTTTTAATCAAAAAGTCCATTTGAACCAAAAAGCTTAAAACTAAAACCTATATCTCCAAATGTATATATTCAAACGGGGGGTCAATTAAAAAATGGCTAAAAAGAAATCTCAATCTAAAAACACTAAATCTAAAGAAACTTTACCTGAACCACAAACACCTAAATTAACTCCAGAAATGGAAAAAAAACTTAAAGATATTAAATCCACCTTAGACAAGTTCAAAAAGAAAATTCTAGATAAATTTGGTGATTACATTACTGGTATCGCTCTTCTTCCTCCTGAGAAACAAGTAGACAAAGAGAAAGAAGGAAAGGACGAAAAAGAAGAAAAAAACGAAAAGGAATCCAAAAAACAATCTCAAAAAATTAATGTTTTAGTTTTAGTTGATGACACTACTAGCAAAAAGATGTCTAAAGAAGAACTGAAAGAAAAATTTTCTACTATTATCGAAAAATTAGCTAAAGAAACTGATGAAAAAATAGCCACCCAAAGTTTGCTCTTATCCGAACTATGGCAAAATTGCTATGACGGTAAAGGCGATCTTTTGAAATTAATTGCTATGAGTGCCCCAGTCTATGATACTGGTGTTCTTTCCGGCGTTAAGATTACTGAAATCCATAAAAGTATGGTTCTCAAGAAATTTGAAAAGTATATCGTTAGTTATGTTTTAGTGGGTTCTCTTCCTCGAGGAAAAGCCACTCCTACTTCCGATATTGATGTCTGGATTATTATTGATGACACCGATGTCAAGAAAATGACTCGGGCAGAATTGAAAGATAAACTCCGCGCTATCATCATGGGCATGGCCCTAGAAGCTGGAGAAATTACTGGAATTAAGAATAAACTTAGCTGTCAAGTACATATTTTGACCGATGTTTGGGAATCCTTAAAAGAAGCTAACCCAGTAGTCTTTACTTTCTTAAGAGATGGTGTCCCTTTCTTTGATCGAGGAATGTTCATGCCGTGGAAATTAATGCTTAAAATGGGCAAAGTTAAACCCAGTCGAGAAGCCATTGACATGTTTATGAGTACCGGAGATCAAATGCTGAAGAGAGTTAGAGGACGGATTAAAGACATGGGGATGGAAGATATTTATTATTCTATTTTGACTCCCAGTCAGGCAGCCCTGATGTTATATGGACTCCCACCACCGATTCCCACCGAAACTCCAGAAGTCATGAAACATATTTTTGTCGACAAAGAGAAGATATTAGAACCAGAATATGTTAAAATATTGGAACACAATGTGGACTTAAGAAAAAAGTTAGAACATGGTGACAAAAAAGAATTAACTGGAAAAGAATTAGATGAACTTTTACAAAATGCTGAAAAATATCTCAAAAGAATTCAAAGATTGTTCAAACAAATAGAAAAAACCCATCAAGAAGAAAGCGTTGCTAAACTTTATGATGAAGTTGTTACTATCATTAGAGACGTCTTGAATTTAGAAGGTGTTGAAAAAACTAAGGACGAAGAAATCATTACATTCTTCGAAGATAAATTAATCTCTACAGGAAAAGTTCCCGCTAGGTATTTGAGAGATCTTAACGAAGTTATCGACGCTAAAAAAGATTATGAGTTAGGTAAATTGTCCAAAGCTGAAATTGAAAAAGCACGAAAAGGCGGCAGTAATTTAATCAAGTTTTTGATTGAACACATTCAAAGAAAACGGGGCCGTGAATTAGATCGTGCCAAAATAAAAATCAAACACGGCGATAAATTCGGAGAAATAATTCTCTTGGATAAAATAGCTTTTATCTTCCGTGATATCGACGCTAAAGAAAAAACTTTACTCAAAGCACCGATCAATACCGACGGTAGTTTGGGCACTACCGAGAATGCTACTTTGGAGGAATTTGAAAAAGAATTAGTTAAAATCAAATTCCCACAGAGAGTTTTCATTAAAGAAACGGTTTTTGAAAGTATCAAAAACATCTTTGGTGGAGATGTCGAAGTTTTAGTTAGTCACTAAATATTTTTTATTTACTTTTTTTATGTCTTATTTTCTTTTTTATTTACTTTTAAACTGAATTACACAGAAAGATTTATAAATAACTTTCAAACCCAAAATAAAGATATGTGTGTTCAATTAATCTTGAATACGAAAAAGGAAGTAATCCAAATTAAAGTGACAGAGCGATCATACCAATAAAATAAATGTATTCTATAATTCCCGTTGATCCTGCGGGAGATTGCTGCTATGGGAGTTCGACTAAGCCATGTAAGTCGGAGGGCTTTCTTCGGAAAGCACAGGCAGAATGCTCAGTAACACGTCAATAATCTGTCCTTAGGTCTAGAATAACCCTGGGAAACTGGGGCTAAAACCAGATAGGCAAGAGATACTGGAATGTTCTCTTGTTGAAAGGCAACGCCTAAGGGTGAGTTGGCGGCTGATTAGGCAGTTGGTGGTGTAAAGGACCACCAAACCTATGATCAGTAGGGGCCGTGAGAGCGGGAACCCCGAGAAGGACACTGAGACAAGGGTCCTAGCCCTACGGGGTGCAGCAGGCGCGAAACTTTTACAATGTACGCAAGTGCGATAAAGGAACTCCTAGTGCTCATGCATTGCATGGGCTTTTGCCAAACGTAAATAGTTTGGCGAATAAGTGGTGGGTAAGACGGGTGCCAGCCGCCGCGGTAACACCTGCGCCACGAGTGGGGATCATGTTTATTGGGCCTAAAGCGTTCGTAGCCGGTTTGGTAAGTTTTAAGTGAAATCGTTGCGCTTAACAAAACGATGTGCTTAAAATACTGCCAGACTTGAGACCGGGAGGAGTTAGGAGTATTCTGGAGGGAGCGGTAAAATGCTATAATCTTCAGAGGACTACCTGTGGCGAAGGCGCCTAACTAGAACGGGTCTGACGGTGAGGAACGAAAGCCAGGGGAGCGAATCGGATTAGATACGAGAAATTTTCCAGTACTAAAATTTCTGGATAAGCGCGTAAATTTGCTTAGTAAAACTACATTTACGTGTCGAAACAGGAAATAATAATGAAAATTTACTCGCTAATTACCCGAGTAGTCCTGGCCGTAAACGCTGCGAGCTAGATGTTGTATATCCTACATGGATATGCAGTGTCGAAAGGAAGCTGTTTAGCTCGCCGCCTGGGAAGTACGGTCGCAAGGCTGAAACTTAAAGGAATTGGCGGGAGAGCACCACAAGGGGTGCGGCGTGCGGTTCAATCTAACTTAACGCAGAGAATCTCACCAGCAGCGCCGGCAGAATGAAGGTCAGAT
>JAAOXZ010000072.1 GCA_018221085.1 Candidatus Woesearchaeota archaeon | reverse complement strand
GAAAAGGGTTCGGATTCATTGAGCAGGAAGACGGAGCGGATGTGTTTGTTCATCATTCAGCAATCAATGCAGACGGTTTTAAAACTCTCAATGAAGGCGACCGAGTTTCCTTTGATATAGAGCAGGGACAAAAAGGTCCTGCTGCTGCAAATGTCACTGTGATTTAACCTTATGTTCTGAGTAAAAAGGGCATTCCTTCTAATATTGAGGGGATGCCCTTTTGTTTTGTTTGAATTGACACCTTCACAATTCGCTATCATCAGACTTTAAACCTCAATAATGGAGACCTTTGAAAAATGCTCATAGAGCATTTTCTTGTTTTCATTATCAAAAATAACAGCCAAGGAGGAAACAAATTGGCAAGATCAAATTATCAATTTAAAAAACGTCAAAAAGAATTAGCAAGGAAGAAAAAGAAAGAACAAAAGAGACAACGCAAACTGGATAAAAACACTATAAAATCAGAAGAGAATCCAAATCAGTCCCAGAATGAAGGAGAGAATCTATAAGCATGGCAACCGGATTAAAAGGGGAAAAGATATGCGTCAAAAATATGTGATTTCTCGATATGTTATCGTTTGATGAAATCAGATAAAGCGAATATCTTAAATTGTGTTTAGTAAAAAAGCAGAAGGATTATTTTTCGGTCAAGCTATTGAATTAAAAGAATCCTCTAAAGGTTGACAAGCTACCAACTTACAGCCCGTCAAATCCTATTAATTTGGAAACGCACAATACTTTTCTATCTTAATACTTGCCATTAGAAATAAGGAGTGCACCATCTTGCGAATAAAGTTAGATCGTTTTCTTACGTCAGAGGCGTTCATTTCTTTCTTTTATCGATTAATTTTATTTTATTCGTGGACATTTCGTTTAAAGGTTGAAAATGAGAAAGACTGGATGGATTATAGAAGAAATGACGGTGTCGTTTTGCTTTGCACTTGGCACCAACAATTTTTTTCTGCTGTTCGTCCTTTTAAAAACTATAAAACCTTCAACCCAAGTCTCATGATTAGTCAGAGTAAAGACGGTGAAATAGTAGCCAAGATGGCTTTGCGCAGTGGCTGGAATCCAATTCGGGGTTCTTCTTCAAAAGGTGGGATGGAGGCTATAAAGAAAATGATCACTAATTTAAAGGAGAATAAACTTGGAGCTCATATTGTAGATGGACCTCAAGGGCCTTCAGGTATTGTTAAGGCTGGAGTAATCCGTTTAGCACATGCTGCCAATGCCGTTATCGTTCCTTTTTCTGTTTCTGCAGAAAAAGCGTGGTATTTCAATAGCTGGGATAAATTTCTTCTGCCAAAACCCTTTAGTAAAGTGTCTCTTCGTTTTGGAGAAATGATCAAATTTGATAGAGTAAAAGACAGAGAGAGCTTTGAAAAGCAAAGAAAGCAACTGGAAGAAATTATGCTTCCTACGTTAATAGTTTAAGAATCTTTTGCTATCTCTATAAATCTATATTTGGTTCAGAAGTTGTGATATTAAATTCTGAAAATTGAACTGTCAACTAATGTATTGCCCCGCTTAAATTATTCATGAGAAATTCGGGCCAATACCCCATCCAAGATCCCCGAGGGTTGCACATAAAACTGTACACCATACACAGAAAAAAATGCAAGCCTTTAGACCTGTCTTCAAATAATCCAATAAAATCAACACCAGATAAATGGCATTCTTCTTGCTATATTAATTTTGTTTGTCCTTGATTCCACTAACCCGGATAAACCCCGCACTGAAAGCGGTGTTTTCAAAAAAAGGAACCAAAAAAGATTTTTATCACGAAAGCTCGAAAATTTAAAAACACGAAAAAGAATATTTTTTTCATTCTTTTGTCAGCCTCATTCAAGAAAATTATTTCTAAAGGACGAATTATTACGGTCCTACAAGAGAAAATATGTATGTGTCGGGCAGTTGTCGGATAGCACACTGTGACACTTTCACAGTCCTAATATAACTCATTGAAAATAAATTATAATTGTGGTATGGAAAGAGAGCATTTTGATCTGATTTTTATGGACTGCACCGTCATGACTGGGCAGACATCCATCTTTATCCGGCACTTTTACTTCTGCCGCTGTTAGTCTTTCATGTCTGGTTGGACTGGACTGGGGTCATGCAATCAACCAACTATTACCTGGAAGATCATAGGAAGAATTTCCTTTATGCCATTTCCTTTGCCTGAATCATTGTATTGATTGTCGGATGGTTTGCCGTAAGATTCTGAAGACTTTCATCTTAGGGTTCGCGCAAAAATAACTTCACAGAATTGGCGCTCAGATTTGGTTCGGGTTTGGCTGATCCGAGAAAGCAAAACCACAGG
>JAAOXZ010000009.1 GCA_018221085.1 Candidatus Woesearchaeota archaeon | reverse complement strand
TGTATAAAACACCCAAAGAAGTGTGGGATGAATTGAAGGATGTGTAGTACTTTCGTGTTGTGTAGCAGTTTCGGGATATTACAGTTTAGAATTAATCTTCTTTCAAATATTTATTATATTCATTCCACTTAGTCTGCATGTCAAAGTACTTCTTGATTACTGCGTGTAAATCCCACATACGATAATACAAAGTATCAATATAAACTGCTTCGATTTCTCGTCGTATCATTTTTTCATAAAGCCGCCCTAGAAATTTAGTAAACTTGTTTTTCCCCCATTTCTTCTGCCAATCAGTAATTACTTGTCCACTCATTACCAATTGAATTCTCCCATTCATTAATTTTTTCTTCCGTCGTCCCTGGTCTACTTTTACTTCGGTAATGTCCCACAAATGTGCTTTTATGCCTAAAACGTATTTTATATAATCTGTAACTTCTTTTCTCCCTTCCCAATTCCATTCTAATTCTGCTCCTTTGGGAGTGGGTACTTTATGTTTTTGACCTTTCTCATGCCATTCATATTCCCGTTCTTTCAACCATTTAATCATGGCAGCATAAAAACCATCAAAGTCAAATAACCCCGTATATTGTATGTATGCTTTGGGCAAACCTATCTTTGTCATAACTGAAATTATTCTTTTTCTTTATTTAAACATTTCCTTGGTTTTAGTAAAATATTTATAGTACTGCCTTGTCTGGCTAAATATGCCTTCAAAATTTCCTATGGTCGCCACATATCATGTTACTTTATGGCTTAACGAAGATTATCAAAAAATGCCTTGTCTTAAGGATAATCTAGTAGAAATCGCCGAGAAATACCAGTGCCATGGTTTCGGAGACCCTAGGCTTTTATTTTTTGAAAGAGACGATTTAATCACCGGAGATATCACTTTCACTTTTGAAGGATGCACCCGTACCAGTAGATTCCTTAACGACATTTTACCACTAGAATACCTTGTCGAAGCCAAAGTCGGCCGATTAGGAGATTAAAAAATAAAATAATTATGGTTGTTCTTCTGTTGTAACTGGCCTGACATATACTCTACCATTTTTGACATAGAGTACTCGGTTATCATCACAGATTATCTTCATTTCTTCATTTATTCCAAATTTTCCGGATAATATTGATTGTCCGTCTCTATTAAACGCACAGATGTATCTCTTGTCATTACCTCCCCTCACAGCATGGTACCGTATGGATGTGCTCATACCGTTTACTTGACAAGTTGCTTCTACCCTGTCCCAGCCGTCATCACATCCCCCCATTCCAAAAGCCATTGCTCCAGCCAATACTAATGCACTTAATGTTTTTTTCATTTTATAATCCCTTGGTATATTTTCTGATACAAAACAGCAATATTATTTAAGATTAACTAAACCAAATCCCAATCTCTTCGTTCTTGACCTTTTTCTTGCTAGAATTCTTAAATTTATTCTTAGGGTTAGAAACTGCCACTTCAATTTCCGCAGCCCCTACTTTCTCCTTAATATCATTTTTAAATTTGTCAACTCCCAATAACGCTTTACTCACTTTTACAAATAAATCAATCTTATCCTTCTTCTCCAAACCGGCTTCTTTCCTCATTTGCTGTACACACCGCATAATCTCCCGAGCATAACCTTCGGCATCTAATTCGGCAGTCCTTTCTAAACTAACATACACTAAACCTCCCTTAAATGAACTTTCACGATACGGCTCTGGTACTGAACTTTCAATTAACAAATGTTCTTTTTTAATTTCTACATCTTTACCTTGAATCTTAAACCGATAGGCCCCTTC
>JAAOXZ010000008.1 GCA_018221085.1 Candidatus Woesearchaeota archaeon | reverse complement strand
TTAGTAACTCGATTAAAAATTTCGTTTCCGTTAAGTAACACGATTAATCTTCCTTGATAATCTTCGATCATGAAATCTAAAAGTACATTATCGGTGCGGTCCATATCTTCTATTCCAAAATAAACTTCTTGTTCTTGAGAAGAAAAAAGAGAATTTTTAACGGTGAGATATCCTCGTTCTATTAAGATAGAGGGGCCCGTTTTAGTAAATACGTGGACAGAAGGAATAACTTTTTCAATGTTTTTTTCGGCAACATAACTGAGTCTACCTGGATTTTCCTGAAGTAAAATTTTCCTGGTTAAGGTGTCGTCGTCAGTGGTATCTGAAGAATCTTCGCCCAAAAGTTCAGCTCTTTCTGAGGGCGGGATGAGAATTATGAAAGCAATGATAACTCCTACAATAATAGCTAATAAAACAGCAGCTCCAGCTGCCTGGCCTCTCTTTGTTACCATATCTCTTTGAAAACTTTTATTATATATAAAATTTGCTTTTTATTTTCTTTTTTTAACAAAGTTTTTTAATGAGCGGTATTTTAATCTCTCTATGGATATTGTTCATTCAGATTTTAAGAAAGGAAAAGTAAAATTAAGAATTCATGACATGGATGATTTGTGGTATTTAAGCCACATTATTGATGTCGGAGATTTTGTTAAAGGGAAAACCACCAGAAAGATGAAGGTGGGGAAGGAAGAAACTAAAATGGTGAAAAAAACAATCACCTTGAAAATAGAAGTAGAAAAAGTAGAATTTCATAAGTATGGAGATAGCTTAAGAGTAAATGGAAAGGTAGTGGAAGGTCCAGATGATATTCCTCGAGGAAGTTATCATACTATTTCCTTGGAAGAAGGCAGTGAATTTGTGTTAGAGAAAAAAGAATGGCTGAGTTATCAAAAAAAGAAATTGGAAGAAGCAGCAGAGAAAAAATTTAATTTTTTAATTTGTGTTTTTGATCGAGAAGAAGCAATTTTAGCTTTATCTAAAAAATATGGTTATGATGTTTTATTGACCTTGAAGGGAGATGTAGCCCGAAAAAGAAAAAAAGTAGACGTCAAAAAGGATTTTTATACTGAAATAATTACTGCTTTAGGAGAGTATGAAAAAAGATACGCTCCGGAAAGTATTATTCTGGCTAGCCCGGCATTTTTTAAAGACGATTTAATGAAGAAATTAAATGATAAAGAGTTGAAAAAGAAAATTGTTTTGGCGACTTGCGGGTCGGTTAGCGAGAACGCTATCGACGAAGTATTAAAGAAACCAGAATTACAAAACGCTTTGAAAAAAAGTAGAGTTAGGGAAGAAGAATTATTAGTAGAAGAGTTATTAGTAGAAATTACTAAAGACGGTTTGGTGGCTTATGGTTTTAAAGAAGTTACGGTGGCAGTGGAAGCAGGAGCAGTAATTAAACTATTGGTGGGAGATTATTTAATCCAAGAGTTGAGACAAGACGAAGATTATGAAAAATTAGATAATTTGATGAAGCAAGTGGATTCGTCGAAAGGAGAAGTCCATATTATTTCCAGCGATCATGACGGCGGAAAGAAATTGAAAGGGCTGGGCGGAATTGGAGCTTTGTTGAGGTACAAACTATAATTTTTATCCTCTATTTCTTAAGAATTTCTAAAAAAACTATATTTTGCAAAACCGCAACCTTTTAATAGTAGTTGAGTTTATCTATAACTCAGTAGCAAAAGTTTTTATTGCTTTGTTATGTCAAAAAAAAGAGGGGAGGGTGAAAAATGATTGTGAAAGATGATTTACTAAGCAAATTAAGAAGATATTTCGATCTAAATTTATATGAGGTAAAGTTGTGGGCAGCGATACTTTCCCGAGGCGTGTCAACTGCAGGAGAATTGTCCGACATTGCCGATGTCCCCCGAAGTAGAAGTTATGATGTTCTAGAAAGTTTGGAGAAAAAAGGCTTTGTAGTAATGAAACTAGGAAAGCCAATCAAATATATTGCCATTCCACCTAATGAAGTAGTGCACAGAGTTAAGAAGAACATGCATTTGAATGCTCAAGAAAAAATAAAGCGTTTGGAAGCGGTGAAAGATTCAGAAATGATGAAGGAGTTAGAATCATTACATTCCACTGGAATTGATTTAGTTGATCCGGCAGACTTAAGTGGTTGTGTAAGAGGAAGACACAATTTGTATAATCATTTAGATTTGTTAATTAAAGAAGCAAAACACAGTGTTAATTTAGTAACTACTGGTTCTGGTTTTGCCAGAAAAATAGAAGCCTTACGACCAACTTTAGAAAGAGTACAGAAAAGAGGAGTAAAGGTAAGGATTATGGCACCACAATCGAAGGAGCATAAGAAATTAGTTAGCAGTTTGAAGGGGATCGCAGAAGTTAAGTCAGTGAAAGACGTTAAAGCTCGATTCTGTACTGTAGATAGTAAAGATTTTATGTTCATGGCTTTAGATGACAAAGATGTTCATCCCACTTACGACTTAGGCGTGTGGGTAAAGACACCTTATTTTGCCACAGCGATGGATACCATGTTTGATAATATGTGGAATCAAGAGTAATTTTTTGTTTTTTTCCTAAATTTTTATAAATAAGTGAGGGTTCTGATAATTGATGGAAATAGAGAAGAAAGTAAAGAATTTAGTTGCTAAACTGCATCCCTTAGAGAGGAAAGTTTTGCCAGTTTTAGCTAAAGAAATAAATTTCTCCCAGATTGTAGAAAAGTCTGGTTTGCAAGGAGTAGAAGTAATGCGGGCCTTGCAATGGTTAGAAAACAAAGAAGTTTTGAAAATAATTAGTGAAAAGAAGAAAAGAGTAAGTTTAGATGCGAATGGTAAGAAGTATTCTGAAGAAGGATTGCCGGAAAGAAGGTTTTTAGAAGCATTAAGTGAAGATTTTTTGAATTTAAGTGCAGTGGCTAAGAAGTCTCATTTAGATAAAGAAGAATTGAATGCTTGTTTGGGTTTGTTAAAAAGAAAATTAGCTATCGATATACAGAAAGAAGAAGAGTTAATGGTCAAGTTAGGACCTCAAGGAAAGATTTTGTTAGATAAGAAAACTCCTGAAGAAGATTTTTTGAATAAGAAATTTCCGTTGGATTTTGATTCGGTGACGGATTTAGATAAATTGGCATTAGATAATTTATTGCAAAGAAAAGGCTTCGTGAAAGTAGAAGAAGTAAAAGATGTTTCAGTAGAATTAACTCCTTTCGGCAAGGAATTAGTGAAAGCTGATTTGGGAGAAGATGTAATGGGGAAGTTAACTGCGGGTTTATTAAAAACAGGGAAGTGGAAAGATAAGAAATTCCGCGAGTATGATGTAGAGATTAACGTACCTCAAATTAATGGTGGAAAGAAACATTTCGTAAATGAGGCCGTAGATTATATCAAAAATATTTGGTTAGAGATGGGTTTTCAAGAAATGAAAGGGAATTATGTGCAATCTGCTTTTTGGGATTTAGATGCTTTATTTGTTCCTCAAGACCATCCCGCTAGGGAAATGCAAGATACTTTTTATTTATCGGGAAAAGCAAAATTACCTCCGTTGTGGAATAAAGTTAAGGAAGTCCATAAAACGGGCGGTGAAACGGGAAGTAAAGGCTGGGGAAACTTTTCTCGAGAAGAAACAGAACAATTATTATTACGAACACATACTACTGTTTTGTCAGCAAGGACAATTTCTGAGTTGAAAGAAGAAGACTTACCGGCGAAATTTTTTGCTGTAGGAAAAGTATTTCGGAATGAAGCCTTGGATTGGAAACATTTATTTGAATTTTATCAAGTAGAGGGTATTGTAATAGATCCCAATGCTAATTTGAAACATCTGAAAGGATATCTGCGAGAATTTTACAACAAAATGGGTTTTGAAAAAGTTAGAATGCGACCAGCACATTTTCCATATACTGAACCTTCGGTGGAAGTAGATGTTTATCATCCGGTGAAGAAAGAATGGGTGGAATTGGGCGGAGCAGGAATCTTTAGACCTGAAGTAGTTAAACCTTTATTGGGATTTGATTGTCCTGTTTTAGCGTGGGGACAAGGAATGGGTCGAATCATTTCAGAATACTGGAAAATTACCGACATTAGAGATTTATATAAAAACGATTTAAAACAATTAAGAGAAATGAAGGTGTGGTTGAAATAAGATGCCGACTATAACACTAAATAAAAAAGTTTTTGAGAAATTGGTAGGTAAGAAACTACCTTTAGAAGAGTTGAAAGATCGGATTAGTATGTTGGGGACGGATTTAGAAAAGATTGAGGATAATGAGATTGTGGTGGAAGTCTTTCCTAATCGGCCAGATTTACTTTCAGAGCAAGGTTTTGCTAGGGCCTTTGCATCATTTATTGGGGAGAAAACGGGTTTACGTGATTACGCCGTTAAACGAAGCGGGGACAAAGTAATTGTGGATTCTAGTGTAGATAATATACGTCCCTTTACTGCCTGTGCTATTGTTAAGAAATTAAAATTTGATGAAGAAACCATTCGAGAAGTGATTCAAATTCAAGAGAAACTGCATGTAACCTTTGGTAGAAATCGTAAAAAGTTGGCGATTGGTATTTATCCGATGGAGAAAATTAAGTTTCCCATTACTTATTCTGCAGAAGACCCAAATAAAATTAAATTTAAACCCTTAGAAGCCAATCGGGAAATGACTGGTTTGCAAGTGTTGGGCCACCATAAGGCAGGTAGAGAGTACGGATATTTGTTGGAGAATTTAGATAAGTTTCCGGTGTTTAGAGATGCGACGGGAGAAGTACTTTCGATGCCGCCAATAATTAATTCCGATTTGATGGGAAAAGTAACTGAGGAAACCAAAGAAGTTTTCATAGAATGTTCTGGATTTGATTTTGAAGCATTGAATAAATGTTTGAATATGATAGTAACCGCACTAGCAGAAATGGGCGGAGAAATTTACTCCTTAGATTTAGAATATCCTCAAAAGAATTTTGTAACTCCTAATTTGTTTCCAGATAAGATGAAGTTCAATTTGAGTTATGCCAATCAGAGATTGGGGCTGGATTTAACTGAGAAAGAAGCCAAGGAATTGTTGGAGAAAATGGGTTATGGATATGATCAAGGGACAGTGTTAGTTCCTAGTTATCGGGCAGATATTTTGCATCAAATTGATTTAGTAGAAGATATCGCCATTGCTTATGGTTATGAGAATTTTGAAGAGATTATTCCCGAAGTAGCCACCATCGGTGCGGAAGATAAATTAGAGAAGTTTTTTCGGAAAGTTCGCGACATATTGGTGGGTCTAAAATTATTAGAAGTAAAGAATTATCATTTGTTGAACGAAATAGAATTAAATGCTCAGATGCTTCTTGATGAAGAGATAGTTGGTTTGAAAAGTTCTACTGGAGATTATAATCATTTAAGAAATTATGTTTTACCTAGTTTGATGAAAAATTTGAATGAGAATCAACATAATGAATTCCCGCAAAATATTTTTGAGATTGGACGGACTTTTGTTTCTGATAAAGGCGAGGAAACGGGAGTTAAGGAGAAAGAACATTTAAGTGTGGTTCTGTGTCATGATCAAGTAGATTTTACAGAAATTAAACAGATATTGGATGTTTTAATGAAAAGTTTAGGATTGGAATGTTCTGTTAAAGAAAGTAAACACAACTCTTTTATTCCCGGTAGAGTGGGAGATATAATGGTCGGTGGGAAAAAGATTGGGGTGGTGGGGGAACTTTCTCCAGAAGTTTTAACTAATTGGGATTTAATGGTGCCAGTAGTATCTTTAGAATTAAATTTAGAAGACCTTTTTGAGAAGGTTTTTCCTTAAGCTGGAACTTTAACTGTGATTTTCTTTTGAGATTTTTTCTGTAATTCTTCTAAGATTAGTAAGTCATCTATTTCGATTAATTTTTTAATCTTAGGGTTCTCTTTATTTAACTTGAATAATTTTGCCTTGCCAATAGTTCTGGTGGAAAGAAGGATTTCATTTTTGATTAACTGGTCCCATATCCGGTATAGTGTAGCTCGACTAATTTGGGAATTTTTGGCTAAATCCGTGATAGAGAAATCTAAATCTCTTTCGGTTAGCAGATAATCCAGTATTCGAATAATGGGGGAATCGCCCATGAAGTCAATAAATAAGGATTGAGTTTCCATTTTTGATAAGAAAATTTTTGTTATATATAAATGTTACTATTTTGAGACAATGTTGTCTCATTATTGTTACAAAGGTTTAAATGGGAGTTATTGTCTTGGTCAGTTTATGTTAACGGAAACTGAAATCAAAGCTAGAATTATCAGAAAATTAGTGAAGTGGAGGAAGTGGGGAGCATCACATACCGAGAATATTTTGAAAGGGTTGCCTTCGCATTTAAAAGGAGATAAAATAACTAAAAAAGTTTTGAAAAAATTAGTGCAGAATGAGTGGTTAATTACTGCAATAAAAACTAAGGAAATTCATTATTCTTTAAACCCTGAAAAAACAGATGAGATTCTACAATTTTATGAAAAGTGGTGTAATGAGAAATAGGATTACTTTTTTCCTTTTATGTTTTGAGAAGGTTTAATTATTTTTTGATTGCTTGATTTCTTGGAGTACTTTCTCAAAACCTAATAGTTTTTCAAGACCCTTTATGAAATCGTGAGTTGTTTCTTTGGCTTCGTGTTCATCCATATTGGCAACACCTTTTTTAAACATTTTTTGTTGTTGTGAATCAAAAGGCATACTTTTTAGAATTCTGCGTAATTTTTCGTGATAATCGATATCTTTATAATCAGAACCGCAATATTTTTCTTCAAGTACTTCCCAATCATATTGTTCTTTGGCCATAGTAATTATTTCTTTTCTTCTTTCTTGGGTTCAGTTTCTTTCTCAACTTTTTCTTCAAATGACTCTCGACATTCTTTTGCTTTTTCATCCCACTTTTTTTGGAAATGTTCAAACATCGGTTCTGTATTAACATCTCCCCTCTTAAAGAGAGTGCCAAGGTGGCCTATATCCCTATTATCGAATTTACTATCTTCGTAGGCGAAGTGTACTTCATCAATAATACTGTCTCCGTTTTCTTCTCGGACATATATACGATCTCCGTCTTCATCTTCGATGATAAGGGTCCCATGTGAATTTCCACCATCGCCAGATGTGTAAAAAACATCATCAGATAAAATGTTTTTATCCACTATGTAACACCCGTGATCTCCAAAGTGATTAGTTTTGGTAAGGTGATCATAGATAATAAAGCTACCAACGACTATTGCTCCTGCGGTTGCGTAAGCTGCAATTCCACCTAAGATCTTATCAATTGTTTTTCCCATAGTAATTATTTCTTTTCTTCTTTCTTGGGTTCAGTTTCTTTCTCGACTTTTTCTTCAAAAGAACTAGCTTTCTCTTCTTTCTTTTCAGCAGGTTTTTCTTTCTTAGTTTCTTTTACTGCTTCTTTCTTCTTTTCTTCTTTCTTAACCTTGGCTTTCTTTTGCTTTTTAGGCCTTTCAGTGCTTTTTTTAGGTTTAGTATCAAGAACTTCTAAACCCATTTTTTTGAACTCGGCTTTAACTTCTTCATGAGAAGCGCCTTTTTTGATTTTGATAACTTGAGGTAAGGGTTCTAAGTGTTTAATGTTGCTTTTTTTCCTTCGAGTTTGGCCATCAATTAAAACAAAGTGATCATCAATGGTATCTACAACTATAGCGGTTTTTCCAGCATCTCTACCGGCGATTTTAACTACTAATCTGCCAACTTCGAATAAACTCATTTTTTAGTCCTCGCTTGTGTTTTTAATAGTAATCTAGTACATTGACTGCATAAAACTCCGCCGTAAGGTCTTTCTGGTCTTTTTTTGGTTTTAGGTAAATTTTTAGTTTTATGCTGTAATCCGTGTGGTACGCCAGCTAAAACTTTACCACATTTACCACATTTAGTTTTACTGGGTTTTTTTCTTTTGAAATGAATAGTAGTTCTACTGCCAGGTGTTCTAACGTAAAGCATTCTAAGGCCCCTTCTAGACTTAAGTCTACCATATCGGCCTTCTGAAGCCACTTTGGGTTTAGTTTTAGATTTGTTTCCAGGCATTTTTATATAAGGTTAATTTTTCGTATTCTTTTATTAATCTTTAGTATATTTTAAGCAATTTTCTTAAACCCATACTAAAAACCAAGGAGAAGATAATATACAATCCCAACCATCCAGGTTGCCAGCCGAAGATGCTGAAATCTGGACTTAATTGATTCAGGGGTTTTAATTTATCATAGTTGATTTTAAGTTGAGTTAGGTCGGAATGTTGAAAGTTAGTGAATTGTTCTTCATATTCAAGCTCGGTAGTAATAAGAACATTTTTAGTGTGAGATTGGTCATCGTGTTTAACTTCAAAGGTGTGTGTCCCTTCCGTTTTACTTTTTAGTTTCCAAGTAACTTCGCTGTTAATTTCTTGAACGGCGTTGGAAAGTAATTCCGTATTTTTATCTGGAATCAATTCTGCTTGACCAGTAGTGCCCTTTTCGAACATAGCAGAAACAGAATATGGTTCTCCTGGATAAATAGGTTCAAAAGACAGATGAGCACCCATCCAACCAAAGATTAGTATAATTGGAATCATAGTAAGTAAGGTGGGTTTAAAGGAATGTTTCATGTATTCCATGTTTTTCTTCATGGCTACTTTTTGCATCCGCATCATTTCCTTGGGGTCGTCTTTTAAGGCCTTGATTTTCTGCTGCATCTCTTTTTGTTCTCCTTTTAGAGATTTCATCAATTTTTGATCAGTAACCCATTTGTAAACTAAGGTGATGATTAAAGAGATAGCTAAAGAAATGATTAAAATAGCCCAAAAGGGACCTAAATCCATTAGTGGTTGGAGTACAGGTGTTAAAAAGTCATACCATGCCATTTTAAGAGGGAAATAGGGGATTTATTTATAAAATTGTTGGTTTTTAGTGATTAAAAAGAAAGAAAAAATCTTAATCACAGAGAGCTGGTTTTTCTTTGGTCCATAGTGCTTTGTACTGTGAAAATTTTAGATCTTCTAAAACATCTTTATATGTACCTTCGCCGTATGAATCATCCTCTGGTTTTATTTCATCTCCAAGGCAAGTTAGGCGGGCTGGTTTGTCCACATTGTATCTAAGAGTACATTCAACATCTCCAGAACTATCGCTGCTTTGTAAGGTAAATCCGTCACAATGACCAATATAACTTACATTACTTTTGTTTTCTGCAGCTAACGACCCTGAGGCCATGATTAAAGCACATAATGAAGTTACAATACTTTTTGCAATTTTTCCCATGTTATATCTCCTCCGAAATAAGTTTTGTTTCTCGGATGTGTAGAGATATATAAAGTTTGTTAAAGAAGTTTTATTCACTTAGTCCCCTTACTCCATGAATTTACGCATCAGCTTTTTTGGCAAGCAAAAAACCT
Source organism: Candidatus Woesearchaeota archaeon (assembly GCA_018221085.1). Classification (GTDB taxonomy): domain Archaea; phylum Nanobdellota; class Nanobdellia; order Woesearchaeales; family GW2011-AR9; genus JAAOXZ01. The sequence continues at coordinate 14,502 of JAAOXZ010000008.1, read as the reverse complement.
GGGAAAAATGCAGGCGACATGCGTTCGCTACACTCACTTAGTTCCTTATTCCATGAATTTACGCATAGCTGGATGCATGTCCATCATGTGTTGTTTAGCGATTTCTTCGTAAAGTTTGTAGATAATCATTACTGCTAATAAAATACCCGTTCCTCGGCTTAAAGCTCCTGTTAAGTCGGCAAGGGCAGCTAATAATCCTACGGCGGCTCCACCAACGATAGTTAACGGCCAAATGTATCTTTTTAGTATTTTTTCCAAAACTCTTTCATCTCTTCTAAAACCAGGGATTTGTAATCCCGAGGACATAATTTGCTTGGCTTGAGATTTAGCATCCATATTGGCAGTTTGCATCCAAAAGATGGAAAAAATAACTGCCCCTACAACCATTAAAAGAGTGTAAGTTAATGCTTGGCCTAGTTGAGTGGCACTAAAACTGCCTTTGATAATGTTTTGTACAATATCCGGGGAATTAACCCAGTAAACTATTCCTGAAATGGGGCTATTGCCGGAGAATGTTCCTAAGATGGGATGTCCCCATCGTTCCAATAATCGAGCAAACAATTGCACGTTAGCTAATAGGGCAGCAACTAAAATAACTGGAATGTTAGATGTATAAAAGAAATTTAATGGCCAACGCATACTATATCCCCTCACTCGACCAAAACTTAAGGGAATTTCTGCTTTGATAGATTGACAATAGACACAGATCATAAAAACTAAGATGGTCGATATCACCGCCGCAAGTTGCAGGCCGGCAGTAGTTACATCCCCTGCAGACAACGATTGGAATAGTGCAGGGATAGCACCGGCAGCAATTTCTGGATTAGTAGGTGAGGGCAGGAAATTAAATGCTCGGATAAATATTTGCTGAGCCACACCCGCAGCGATAAATAACGAGACTCCAGAACCAAATCCCCATTTACTAATCACCTCGTCCATGAATAAGATTAAAATACCTCCCAAGATAAGTTGGAAAATTAATATGAATTCAAATTGAGCAAATAATGGAGTGCCCGCTAAGGCGGGAGCCGGAGCAAGACCGCCCATTAAAACATAAATGGCTGCTTCAAAGACAATAAAAAAGATAGCTAAAACCTTTTGTAATCCCTGAAAACGTTTTTTGCCTTCGGAGGTAGTCAGGTCTAAATTTAAGATGCCAGTACCCGTTAATAATTGTAAAACAATAGATGAAGTTACGATAGGTCCAATTCCTAAAGACAAGATACTGCCAAAAGAGGCACCCAAAATAATAGATAAAAATTCAAATTGCTGTAAGGCGTTTTCTCCTAAACCAAATAAAGGTACTAACCCCATAACAAAGAAAATAACTAGAATAATCAAAGTCCACTTTAATTTTTCTTTAAAGGAAAGACGTTTCTGTTTGGGACTGCGGACTTCTGGAAGGTTCGAGATTATCTTATCAAACAGGGACATATTTATTCCTCGGATTTGTCCTCAGATTCAGTAGCTTTTGTTTCTGTGATGACTTCTTCTGAGAGGATAGATCCGCCGGCAGCTTTTATTTTTTCTTCAGCAGAGTTGCTGAATTGCTTAACTTTAATAGTTAATTTGGATTTGATGGTGCCAGTTCCCAATATTTTTTGATAACCTTGGGCAGTTAAATTAATGATGCCGTCTTTTTCAGTAATTTTCTTATTTTCAATTAATAATTGTAAACTAGTTAGGTTGATGGTTTTGGCTGCTCTCTTTTTGATTGCAGAAGCGGAACCTCGAGGAACGAAACCTTGAGTTCCTAATTTAGGATGACTTTGTTTGTTAGCTTTACCTCTCTTTCCAGAGCCAGCGTTACCTCTACCGCCTCGATTACCGGCGCCACGTCTTTTTTTACGATGTCCGCCACCGTGAGTGGTATGGGCACGGTACTTAGTAAATTTTTTATTTTTATTGGTAACCATTTTAATCAGTATATGTCATCCTTTGGATAAGATCATTAATTTTTTCTCCCCGATAACCTAAACCACCGCCGATTTTGAAAGGTATTTTGATTCCTTTTCGACCAAAACCTTTTTTGGGAGAGTTTAGACGGAAGTATTTTTTGTATTTTTTGTTATTGTGAGTGAAAAAACGATTGTATTTAATTTTGCCTTTGGAATCTGTTTCTGGACCCAAATATTCTTCTCCTTTTTTATCCACTAATTCTTGGAAAGTTTCAGTAGATATTTCTCCCCAAGTGATATAATCTTTAACTTTTTTGATCATACCCCTCATAACTGCAGTGTCTTCTAGAACTATGCAATTGTTTTTGCGAGTTAATCTGAGCATAGTCAAGGTATCTCTGACTGGTTTTCTGAGATCAATGAGCCCTCTAACTAAGATAACGGCAATCCTTTTAGTTCCAGTTGTTTGAGGTCCTGTTGGTTCTTCAGGCTTTTTTGTTTTGGTCTGTTCCATTTTCTTGTTTATTTTCTGTAACTTCAACTGGAGCGGCTATACTTTCCAGGAATTCTTTATCTTCATTTTTTTCATCTGATTGTAATTTTCCTTCACAGATTCCTAATTTTTTATAATGGTCTGGTTGTAGTTTTATTTCGCTTAGTTTAGAGAGAGCAGCCATCAAAGCTTTGATTAAATTTTTCTTAGTGTTGGTTTGACCTTTAGTTTTACTCCAGACGTCGTTGATGCCAGCCATTTTTAAGATTTTAGCGCATTCTTTTTCTACACAAAGGCCTTTACCTTTAGGTGCGGGCATTAATTTTATTTTAGCAGAACCACATTTGCCTTCTATTGCAAAAGGTATAGAGTGGGGTTGACCACAAGTACATTCCCAAGAACCACAGCCACGTCTGACTTTAATTAAGTTTAATTTGGCTTTACGGGTGGATTTATCACGGGCAGGAACAGTTTCTTTAGATTTCCCAAAGCTAAGGCCCACATAACCATTCTTGTTACCTACTACAGCACAAGTAGAAAAACGAGGTTTGTTACCTTCGCTGCTTTTCTTTTGAGTTTGTTGGAAGATACGTCTTTGACCGCCACCGAATTTACCTTTAGCTTGACCAATCAATAAAAGATCAGTTTCTAAATCTGGTAAAAGAAGCTCAGTAATTTCTGGTTCATATATTTTTTCTCCGGTTAAGAATATTTCATCTATGTCGGTGATAGTTCCGTCTTTAACCTTTTTACCTAATTGAGTCAAAGGTTTCCACGCTTCAAGAATTTCTTCTCTGGTTTTTGCTTCTCTTTTGAAGGGTCTTCTTTGTCTTTTACGGGATTGAGTACCTTTGTTTTGGTTCGGTGGAGGGGTTTGTTTTTTTTCTGTCATTTTTTATTAGTTTTATCAGTTTTTTATTGAGATTCAATCTGTTTTTTAATCTTTTCAAAAGTTTCAGTTATTTTTGCAGTTTGATTGGGGATGTGTTTTCCGGAAATTCGATCTTCAGAAGGAAATATCTCTTCTGAATGAGGAATGTCCAATCCAGCATCCAAAGCTCCCTTAAGACAAGCATAAATTTTATTCCCTTTGAGAGGGGATTTAAATCCGATATCTAAGATAGCTTCTTTGATGTCTTTTTGTAAGGCCTTTTTGCCTAATAAGTATCCAGTTAAGTAAGCGGCAGGTAAGTTTTTGCAAGAGAAAGTCCAACCCATTTTTTTTAAGGCTGAAGAATCAACTCCCAGCAAGATAATATCTCCGGTGGTTTTGAATTCGGCAAGTTGAGTCATTATTTTTTGATTGGATGTTCTAACAATTAATCTAGGTTTTTTAGCTAATAAAAGGTGTAGTCTTTTCTTGTAATCTGTTTTTCCAGTTCTTTTCCTTTTGTAAGGAATTGGTTTTATTTTTTTATTGGCCATTTTTTTATTTTTTGATTAGGTTGTGTTCATCTAAATAAAGATTAAGGTGTCTGCGGTTTCTGAAAAAACCTCCTTTGCTTTTAGCATAAACTAAACGGTAATTTTTAGGAGCGATCAGATCTCTTTCTCGGAGTTGTTTGAGTAGTTTTCTTTGAGCTCTAATTTTAACCATCCATTTCTCTTTTTTGGAAATTTTGGAATGTTTTTTACCTTTTCGGCTACCATGACCTTTACGAAGGCCTTTCTTTTTTTGAGTAGCAATTTTACGGGCTCTAACTCGTGAATGGTGAGGTTTTTTGGATTGGGTTATATCTTTAACAGCGATTAAACCACGAATGTCAGATCTAGTGATAGCTTTGCCGATGTCTTCTAAAGCTTCCGCTTTGAATTTGATCTTTTTCGGCGATACTTTCAATATTTTTGCGGCTAATAGTTTTTTACTTCTCATAGTAGTTTAATTATTGTTTTTTGATAATAGTTTTTTCTGCTGTTTTGGTTTCTGCTTTTTCTTCTTCCTTGACCTTTTCAGCAGTTTTTTCTTCTGATTTTTTATCTTTAGATTCTTGTTTCTCTTTTTCTGCCTTTTCTTCAGCTGCTTTTTTCTTTTCTTGGTCTTTCTTTTCTTTTTCGGTGGTTTTCTTCTTTTTAGATGTTTGCCTAGTTTTGAATTGGGATTCTAATTTTTCCATGTGTTTTTGAGGATCTTTTAAATTAAGCACGGAAATCTTTTTTTCTAAAGCTAATTTGATTAATTCAATCCTTTTTTTATTACCCAATGTTTTGGAAAGGACTATTCCTTGGGTTTTGGAATCGACACTGGCTAATTCTTTTTTAGTTCGGATAATAACGGGTTGTAAACCTGAAGAGTGAAGATGTTTAACAGCCTTAGGCGAACCAAAACCGGGTGAAACTAATTTGGGTCTGCCACGGTGTTTCTGACGAACTGGAGACTGTTTACCTCTAGGTTTTCTCCATTTGGACGAAACTCGAGATTTTTTGTGGGAATCCTTTCTAACAAAATGTGGTTTTTTCTTTTTGTTAGCGTTTCGAAGTTTTAGTAAGGTTTTTGTTTCAGTCATTGTTTTAATTATAATTCCTTCCCATCTTTGTGGGTAATCCAGATACCATCTTGGAAAATACGTAAATCTCTGTTTTTAACTTTAGTTAATTGTTCGATGTCGGCAGCAACTTGGCCGGCAGTTTCTTTTGAGGTACTAGTGATAATAATTTCGCTACCTTCTACTTTCAATTCTGCACCTTGTTTGATAGTTAGTTTTCTAGGAACACTTTCACCCAAAAAGTTTTTGACTGTGAATTGATCGTTAGATAAGGAAACATTCATCGGAAAATGTCCGGAACAAATTTTTAATTTGTAGGTGTGTTTTTCAGTAACTCCCCGTAACATATTTTTAATATGGGCACAAAAGGAATTAAGGATTTTTTTCTCTGTTTTGGTTGCTCTTTTTGATTCTAAAATTACTTTGGTGTCTTGGTGAGTGATCTTTATTTTAGGATGAACTAAAGCCTTTTCTACTTCTCCTTGGGGACCAGTAACTTTGATAGTACGATCTATATTAATTGAAATGTCGGCAGGAAGTTCAATTTCTTGTTTTAAATCTTCTTTCATGGTATCTTAATAACAATAAACTAATAGTTTTCCTCCAGTGTTTTTTTCTTTAGCTTGGAGGTGTGTGATGATGCCTCGAGGAGTGGAAACAATAATTAAGCCCAAGTCTTTAGCAGGCAAATAACGTTTTTCCCATTTTTCAAATTCGTTCTTCTTAGTAGAAAAACGAGGTTTGATAACTCCACATTTGTTGAGGTTACCAATTAATTGAACTTTAATGAAACCGCCTTTACCGTCTTCGATTTCTTCGAATCCACCGATAAATTGGTTTTCGTTCATGATAGTAAGGACTGTTTTAATTATTTTAGAGGCCGGTTTAATCAATACTTCTTTCTTGCTTCTCCTTTCGGCGTTCAGTATTTTTGATAAGGCAGTTGCCAATGGGTCGTTTAACATTTTTTTCCTCTAGCTATATTTTTTAAAGCCTAGTTCTTGAGCAATTTCTCGGAAACATTGACGGCAAACATTTAGTCCGTATTTTTTAATGTGTCCTTTCATTCGGCCGCAACGTCGACATTTTCTTAAGGCAATGCCACAAGAACGTTCTTTAGGCTGATTGAATTTGATGAATTTAGCTTTCTTGATGGGTTTAGCGTCCAATTGTTTGAAAACTTTTTTATAGTTTGAAGTTGTCATTTTTATTCTACCTTTATGTTAAATTTTGTTTGAATGAATTGAATGGATTCTTTTTTGGAAATTTTGTGGGATTTGCCAATGGTTTTAGAACGTATTTTTCTTTTTTTGATTCTAAATCCAGGTCGTTCTAAAGTAACGGCGACTTCTAAACCCATGATTTTTAAGTCGGGGTCATATTCCATGCCATCAATGTCAATATACTCTGGAATACCGAAGGAAAAGCTTCCTTGAGCATCGAAATTCTTTTGGGACAAGATATTCTCTTTGGCTACCAAAAGTCTTTTTAGCAGGGTTTCTTTGTTTTTCCCAACATTAATTTTACAACCAATGGCTAGGCCGGGTCTAAGGCTCCAGGCAGGAATTCTTTTAGTAGTAATTGTTTGAATGGGAGCTTGATTGGTTATCTTTTGTAATAATTTGAGGCCTTTCTTTAATTGGCCGTCATCTTTACCAGAACCGATGTTTAAGGAAATCTGGGCGATTCTAATTTCTTTCATAGGATTAGTAGTAGCTTTTGGAGAAACTTGAGGTTCTCCTACACTTTCCGGATTATTTTTAGTATCTGGTGTCATTTTGTAGTATTAATGTCAATAACTAATTTTTTATCTCCTAAAACAAACAAATATTTTTTGGAGGTCTTAACATTTTTCTTGTCTTTTTGGTAAATGGCTTGATTATTTTTTATTTCTTGAAAGGGACCTACATCACCGACGTGTTTTCCTTTAGTTAAGAGGATTAAGGCGTCTTTTTTCAATTCCAGAACTTCAGTTATTTTTTGATCAGGAAGACTAATAACTACTGTATCGCCAACCTTACATTTTTTATCTGTGACAATATTTTTGCCGTCAAATAGATTAAGTTGAATTTTATTTTTGGATAAGACTGTTTTGTTGATTATTTTACATGGTTTGATATCAGCTTCTTTGAAGCCAATTTCTTTTACGGTTAATCTGCCCTTGGTATCTAATAAGACACGATATTTCTTTTTAATATCTGGGAAAGAGATGAGGTCAAATAAACCAACAGGTAAGTGGTGGTCTTTTTTTCTTTTTCCATCAACTAATACTTGTTTATTATTGAGTAATTTTTTAGTTTCTGAAGTAGAACGAGTATATTCAAGAACATCACGAATAATTACTCCCAAGGGTAGAGAGTCGTCTAGAGGATAAGCACCGGACTGCGGTCTAGTAATAAAGGTATTTTTCTTACGATTAATCATCCAAGTTCGTGGCGCATTAATTTTTTTCAAGTGATTTTTCATTTTTTCTTTTCCTCGGTTTTCTTTTCCTTTTGAGTTTCTGCTACTTTCTCCGAACCTTTTTCTGAGGGCGAGGATTTGATTTTGGAATCTAATTTTTGTTTTCTCTTTTTATCTTCTAAATTGAGTGCAACGATCATCAAATTGGAGGGATTAAAAGGAACTAATAACTTAGTGCCGTCTTTTTTAATCTTTTCAATTCCGGTGATGAAAACACGTTCTTTTTTTATGTTGACTGTTTCCACTTTACCTTCTTGTTTTTTGTGTGTACCACGTAAAATTTTTACTCTATCTCCAGTCCGTAATTGGATATTCCTAAGTTGGTGTTTTTTCCTTAGTTCGGGAGATAAATGTGAATGCATGAAATTTTTTTTGAGGTGAAGGGGAGCACCATACCTATACTTGCGTTGTTTTCTAGGTTGGGTGCTTTTATTCCAAGTTGGGGAAAATTTTTTTTGAGTCATTTTTATTTTTAAACAATAATATTGGCTAATTTAGCAATACCAGGCCATCTTTCACAGGCTTCTTTAGCAATGGGGCCTTTAAGGAGAGTTCCTTTGGGGTTGCCCTTTTCGTCTTTTAAGACTACGGCAGCATTATCTTCAAATTTGATTCTAGTGCCGTCGGGTCTACGGTATTCTTTCTTTTGTCTAACGATAACTGCAGGAACAACAGTTTTTCTGATATCTACTTTTCCTTTTTTAACTGCGGCTAAAACCATGTCCCCTACACCGCCGGCAGATATTCTACCTTTGACTGTTTTGTGTCCTTTAACAGAGATAATCTTGATGATTTTAGCTCCGCTATTGTCACAGACCGATATATGGGCACCAAATGGTAAGGCCCTAGTTGTTTTAGCTTTAACTGCTTTCATTTTGTTTTACCTTCTTCGATTATTTGAATGATAACGTGAGTTTTAGTTTTACTTAATGGTCTAGTTTTAGCAACCAAAACTTGCTGACCCACTTGAGCATCTAAGCAAGGTGGGTTATGGACTCTTAAACGGGATCTTCGAATTTCGTATCTTTCATATTTGGGAACTGGAATAGAGTAATCCCATTCAATAGTAGCGGAATGATTGACGTCTTTTTTGATAACCTTTCCTTTAACTAATTCTTTTTTGACGTTTAATTGTCCATGAAAGGGACATTTTTGGTCAGTACAGGTTTTTTTGGGGGCTTTGATGCCCAATATTTCTTTTTTCATGCTTAAAAATTACCTCTGTAATTTTTGGCATCCTAGAAATCTTTGATTTCCAGGATTGTTTTTGATTATCCTTTGATTCTTTCTTCGGGTCGTTTGATTATGTTTTCTCCCTCGATGAGGGTGTTGGTTCCTTTGATTTTGAAAGTGATGTTGCTTTTCAGCAAGGTTTTGATGGTTCCTTGATGATCAATTTCAATGGTGTTTTTGGTCTCATTAACAATTTTACCTTCGAGGTGAAGGTTACTTTTGTTTTTGGAATCCACGATTTCTATTTCTTGACCGATGAGTTCATGGGGATAAGTTTTTTTAGCCATGGTTACTTGATCTCAATAGTCTCCTCAGGGAAGCCCAGTTCCACAAGGAATGGTTTGATTCTGTTTTTGTGGTCGCCTTGCAATTCGATTCGACCCAATTTTGCTGTACCGCCACAGGCAAACTTAGTTTTTAGTTTTTTGGCGATGTCGTTGAGGTTGGCTTCTTTTCCAATGCCTCGGATGACGGTATATTTTTTTCCAAATTTTCTTTTTTCGATTTTTACTTCGATTTTTTGTTGCTCACGAGCAATCGTTTCACAGACACAAAGGTCTTGTGGAAGTCCGCATATAGGACATATTTCTGCCATGTTTTTATTTAAACTGTACCTCCTTTTGATTTCTTGGAGACTTTTTTGAAGTCTCTAAGCTCCCAAAAACAACTTGTTTTTGAGATTTGATTGTCAATAAACGGGCAATGTTTTTTTTAGTTTGTCTAAGCCTTCCGGGGTTGGAAGGAGCAGTACCCGAAGAGATGTGGACATTCTCTTTCATCAACTCTTTCCTTAACTCATTAAGGCGATTGTGGATTTCTTCTATAGTGAGATTGTGAAATTCCTTGGCTGTTTTCATTGTTGGTCTCCCTTCGCTTTTTCAATGATTTCTTCAGCAGTTAATTTTTTAGGATCGCTAACTTTGCTTTCTTCCGGTTCAAATTTTTCAATAGTTTCTTTAATTAATTTTTCTGCGGAAGGGATATTTTCTGTCTCTTTTGATTGTTCTTCTTTCTTATCTTCAGCGGGCTTTTCTTTTGGTGCTTCTTGAGGTTCTTTTACCGGTTCTTCAACAGGTTTCTTTTCTTCTTTAGGCGCTACGCTTAGAGGCTTTGCCTCTGGCGTCCCGGAAGCTTTGCTTCCCCGGACTTTCTTTTTAGCTGGTTTTTTCTTCGTGGTTCTCTTCTTTACTTTTTTCTTTTCTTCTTTAACTTCTTCGATTACTTCTAAGGGTTCTTTTAAGATAGTAATCTTATCTGGAAGTTTGATGTCCGGTGGCATAATACTAACTTTGATACCAACAATACCACTTTTCAAAGCAGCAACTTTTTTGGCTTTGTTTACACCAGTCAAAGAAATATCACCACATTTTTTTAAATAACCTTGATAAAATCTCCAGGATTTAGCTCTGGAACCGGGGATTTTTCCGGAAATAATGATTTCTACTCCGAGGGCTCCAGCATCGATAACATTTTCCATGGTTTTATGTCCGACACCTTTGAAACGAGCGGAACCAAATCTTTCTAAGGAATTAGCTATTTTTTCTGCCACTACGTTAGCATCAAGGAAAATGTTTTTTATTTCAATGATTTCTACTTGAGGATTTTCTAAGTTGAATTCTTTTTTTAAATAACGGGTAAGGTCCTTAATGTTAGCTCCTTTGGAACCAACTACTAAACTAGGACGGGAAGTTTTGATAATGATTTTTTCTCCTAAGGGAATCTTTTTTAGGGTAATTTCTGATAGACCGACATTACTTAGTTTGGTTTCTAAGTATTTCTTAATTTGCAGTTCTTTGTTCTTTTGTGCAATAAAGCCACGTTCCATCATTTTGATTGTTCACCTTTGGGTGCAGATTTCTCTGCCGATTCACTGAAAGGCTTTGCCTTTGGTGTCCCAGAAGCTTTGCTTCTGTGGATTATTTCTTCTGACTTTTCTTCTTTTACTGGTTCTTGTGGTGCTTCTTTCTCCACAGGAGCTTCTTCCTTAGTTGGAGCGGTCTTCTTTTCTTCAACTACTTCTTTAGTTTCAGGTTTAGCTTCCGCTTTAACAATCTTTTCTTCTTTTTTCCTCTTTTTCTCTTTGATTTCCATCACTTCGATCTCTACATGGGTTCTTTTGGTAGCAGTACTACGTCGACCACCAGTCATAGGAATTGAAGCTCGGTTAGCTAAAATTTTAGTAATTTTTAGGTTAGCAGTATTTAGTCCTTTAAATTGGGCATTGGTTTCTACTGCTTTAACTAATCGTAATATTTCGTTAGCTGCTTTTTGAGGGAAACGTCCTGCAGCCATACCTGGTTTGTGACCCATGTCGCTTTTGAATCTTTTGAATGGGATCGGTTTTCTGAGAGCAACAACCTCTTCTAAGACATTTTTAGCGAAAGCAGTGTTTTTGTATCTTAAATAGTTACAGATTTCAATACAATGTTTAGTGGAGATAGAGAGGTCATTAGCCTTTGCTCTAGCCGAATGTTCATTGATTGCGTCTGAGTTTTGTTTTTTCATGTTATTGTTGTATTATTACCTTGCGGAAACCGCTTTACTGGATCTAGTAGCTCCAACTCCAGCAGCACTGTGAGATACTCCTTTTCTAGTTAAGGCGAATTCTCCTAAATAATGACCCACCATATCAGCAGTGATAGCGATAGGGACGAAGTCTTTACCATTATATACTTTGATGAATAAACCAATCATCTGAGGGAGGATTACTAAGTTACGGCAGTGAGTTTTAATGTTTTGTTCTCCTTTCTCGATTTTTGCAAGTAGGTTCTTTTGAGTTTCACTGAAGCCACGCTTTAAGGATCTTCTTTGACGAGCAGGGATCAATTTAAGGAAATCTTTCATTTCAAGTTTTTTGATTTCTTCTTCGTTCATTCCGTGCCAGACAAATTCTTTAGCCATTGTATATTAACCTCGGGTTTATTTGATTATTGAATATCATTTTAGTTATTTTCTCTTAGGGATTCAAGCCTTTTTTCAAGGTCAGCTTTTATCTTTTTAATTTTATTATCGTTCTTAGTCCTCATAATTTGTTCAACTATATCTATTGGAAGATTATGTAGTGGGCATTCTTCAAGCTTTTCTTCAATAATTATTGGCGTAGCATATCCAAAGATATCGCCTCGGACAGTCATATCTTGGAGATGTCTTGCAATACAAGGCTCTGAATTTACTGCACAAATATAAAACCTTCTAGCACTCCCGGTTTGGTATTCACCATTAGTTTCTGGGGGTTCTGTAAGGTAAGTACAATGCGGTAGTGTGTCTACCAATTTTGTTTGTTTTTTTGCCATTTTATTTTTGTTTACCTGTTCTCCGTGGTTTTAATTTTCCTACTTTTCTTCCAGGTGGAGCGTGTTTAGGTGCAACAGTAGGTTTACCTTTGTGGGCTGAACTACTACCTCCAAATGGATGGTCTACTGCATTCATTGAAGTTCCGGAAACGCTTGGGTATAGTCTATTCCGAGCTTTCCTTTTGAAATGTCTAGTTCCTGCTTTAAGGAATGGTTTATCGGGTCTGCCAGAACCAGCAATGATTCCAATGGTGGCTCGACAGTCTGGATGAAATAATTTTTCCTTTCTGGAAGGAAGTTTAATAATGATTGATTTTTTGGTTTGGGTAATTAGTTTAGCGAAAGTTCCGGAAGCACGAACAAATTTTCCTCCGTCTCCAGGTTGAGCTTCGATGTTATGTATAGCAGTTCCTTCGGGGATATCTTTTAATGGATGGACACTGCCCATTTTGATTTCTGTTTCTCCGACTTGAATTTGATCCCCTAACTTAATTCCTTCTGGAGCAAATGAAAGGGCTTTTTTTCCATTGGATTGAGCAATACTTATCAAAGGAGCACTGTGACCAGGACAATTGACTATGTCAATGACTTCTCCAGTTTCTGTAGGATGTTTAGCGGATCCTTTAAAGCGATGGCTAGGAGACTTGTAAGTGTGTGTTCCTCTTCCTCGTCTTTGCTGAATTATTCGTTTACCCATGGTATAATCCTGCTTGTTCTAATAATTCTCTAGCGTTTTGATATTCTGGTGAAGATGGTTGGTATTCTATTGTTTTACGTGAGAAATCGACCCATAGGGTTCCTTCTCTGAAACTCACATCTTCTTTTTTAGTTCTCAAACTATAAATTTCAGTACCTTGTGAATGTTCCCACTTGCGACCAGCAAATTCAATAAAGGATTCCATTCCATCAATAGTTCCTTCGTAGACCATCCAGGGTTCATCGGAGGGAAACTCAGAGAAAGACACGGTAACTTTAACCCTATCTCCAATTACTAAATTGTCTAAATCGGCTTCATTTTCCATGTACAGTTTTGGTGGTTTTCGGTCGGTCATTTTTAGATTAATCCTAAGTCAGCGCTAACGTCGGAAGCCAGACTTTCTGGTGATAGTTTGACGTGCGCTCTTTTTTCTCCTTTGAATGAATTGTGAGTGTTAACTTTGACTACTTTAACTTTGAAAAGTTCTTCTACGGCTTGTTTGATTTGAGGTTTGGTAGCTTCTCGAGCGACCACAAAAGTTAATTTATTATCAAATTCAATCTGTCGAATACTCTTTTCAGTAGATAAAGGATACTTGATAATCTTATACGGATCCAAAGCTACTTCAGTAGTTTCCGGTATAGTTTCTTTGGTTTTATTTTCTTTAGTCATTTTATTATTGATTGTTTTTTTTAGTATGCTTGCTCGGTGTATATTTCAAGTAATTTTATGTCTCGGTGTAAAATTGAAGTATCGTCGGAGATACAAAACTTTCCTTCTTCAAGTAATAAGTTCATAGTTGCGTCATTATTTTCCCCTGCTGTTTCTGATGCTTGATATGATGGTATTTCACAATAATTACGAGTTTCCATGAGGAATCTAGATTCCAGTTCACGTCTAACTTTTATTGAATCTTGTTGTGCTAAATGACCTAATGCTCCCAGAGTTCCAACAGTAAGACCAAGGATACCTGCTACGGTTACTGCTACAATTTTTTCTATTTTGCTAGCCATTTTATATAAACAGTTTTTCTTTCTCCATTATGTTAATTGCGTTTTCAGTGAAAAGTGTGATTCTGCCCGGTTGAGCTCCCGGAGCTAATAAGTGAGCGTTTAATTGGTTAGGTTTAACGATATCCACACCAGGAATGTTTTTAGCGGATTTGATTAAATTACAATCTTCTCCCACTACCAGTAAGAGACCTTTTTTCTTTTGGTATTTCCGACCTCGTAATTTACCCATTCCAGCTCGGATTTTTTTAATCAAGGAACGGTCTAATTCTGCTTGGAAATTTAATTTTTTCAAAATGTCTTTAACTTCTTGAGTTTTAGCTAATTTTTCAATGTCGGAGCTAATAATAAAAGGATAACTTTCAGGAATTTGATGTCCTCTTTGTTGGACTAATTCTTTGTTTACGGTTGCTGATAAAGCAGAACGGATAGCTTTGCGGTTTTCTTTCTGGTTAATTTTTTGATCCCATATTTTTTCTGCTTTAGGAGCGTGAGCTCTTCTACCGCCAACAGTTCCTGGGGAAACGGCTCCAACCCAATGGAAACGAGTTCCTCTTCGAGTCATGATTTTTCTAGTAACTCTGGAGATACCTTGTCCGTAAGCTCCTCGGTATTTACGTCTTCTTCTACTCAATTCTGCAGAATGACGTTTTCCAGATTCGGGAGAAGCTCCGTAAGCTTGACGAGATTTACTTTGTAAAGACATAACGGCTCTTTTGATAAGGTCGGGTCTATATTCTTCCTTAAACTGACTAGGTAGGGCTTTCTCACTTGTTTTCTGGTTTTGTAAGTTTAGTATTTGTAATTTCATTTTGCAATATAGTTTACTTCAGGAGCTTCTTTAGTCATTAATCTATCTGGTCGGATAGAACCTACTAAGACTACGGCTCTGTTTTTAGGTCCTGGAACAGAACCTTTGAGTAAGAGGTAAG
>JAAOXZ010000071.1 GCA_018221085.1 Candidatus Woesearchaeota archaeon | reverse complement strand
GACATGATTCACTTATGTAATAAATAACAACTCTTTTTTTCTTTCTTCTTTGTTCTTCTAAACGTGTAAATTTATAAGGCATTTCCTTGCCTGCCGGGCAATAGTAACAATTTTTATTTGAATCAAATTTAAACATATCTTTTGTATACAATCCTTTTTTGCTGTTAGTAGATGTATTTATTTTTGGAGTATACGCTTCTATTCCTGCCTTTTCGCATGTCGTTATTTCCATTGAACTGCAATATCCTGCATCTGCGCAAACTTTTAGTTCTTCTACTCCGAGCTCTTTTTTAGCTTCTTTTGCCATTATACTTAATTGTTCAATATCCGTAACGGCATTTGTAACATCCTGAGTAACTATTAGATGGTTTTTATCATCTACTGCAATCTGGGCATTATAACCTACTGGTACTCCAAATTTTCTAGGATATGCTCTTGAGTCAGGATCAGTCAAAGAAATCTGGCTATCACCGCTTTTTTTTAACTTCTTTTCTATTTCTTCGTATTCTTTTTTTCTTAATTTAAGACTTTTGATTTTTTCCTGCAATTCTTTTGCGTTTGGATTTTTTACATCTTTTTCTTTTTCATCATTATTTTCTATATCATTCAGATATCTATCTATTCTTTCATCTATATCTTTTAGTTTTTTCTTGAGTATTGCCTCTGAATAATTCTTTTTTAGACTATTAACTGCTTTTATCTTTGTTCCATCTATTGCCACTAATTCTCCGGAGAATAGATTAAGCGCGTTACATATTATTGTGAATTTTTTGAATACTTTTTTAAATGAATTTTTGTTTTCTTTCCTGAAATCAGATATTGTTTTGAAATCCGGCTTGAGATTTTTTACAAGCCAGATAACTTCCAAATTTCTAATCGTTTCCTTTTCAAGATTTCTGCTCGAAGTTATTCGATTCTTATATCCATAAATATATAATTTTAATAAATCTTGCGGGCAGTAGCCTGGTCTGCCAGTTGCTGCTGGCTTTGCTTTTTGAAAACCCAATTCGTTCATATCTAAATTTTCTACAAATGCATCTACAAATCTTATTGGATTATCTTCGGTTACATATTCATCTATTGAGTCAGGAAAAAGCATAACCTGCTCACGACTTGCACCTTTTATATACGCCATATTTCTCCTTCTTTTTATTTAATAATTATACCATTAATGATATAATCATCGAAGGAGTTTTCACACAGTCTGGTGATTTGTTGTAGAGTAGAACACTGGCGCAAGACTTCCGTCTTGTTTCCAGCACCCCCTCATCAAACCGTGCTTGAGGTTTTCCCTCACACGGCTTTCCGATAACTTTCTTCAAGAGGCTTTCGCCCAGCAGACTCGGTAGTTATTGTACAATCCAAGATTCTGATATAGATAAGTATCAGAGTATCGTTTGTACCCATAACTTGCCTTGTTTCTGCGTTTACGCATAAACTTTCTAATCCTCTGCGCTGTGTAATATTTAATCTTCCCAAACTTCTTCGCTGAATTGGCCACCCTGAAATAATTTACCCATCCGCCTATAACAGGATTAAGTTCTTCAATTACCTGTTCCACCTTTATAGGTCGGTGGTGATTTGTTATTTCCCTTATTCTTTTCTTTATGGCCTTTTCTGCTTTATGTGACGGAAAATAATATGTGGCCGTCTTGTTCGTTCTTTTACTTACTGCTCTGACAAAGGTAAATCCCAAAAAGTTAAATCCTTCTCTGTTCGCATTAAGGATTCTTGTCTTCTTCTCTTTGAGCTGTAAACCAATTCCATTAACCATTTTCTCAAGTTTTATCTTGTAGCCGGTCGCCTTATATTTCGTCATGATTATAAGGTCATCCGCATACCTGACAAGTCGAGCCGCTTTAGTAATTGGCTTCCATCCTTTGTCGATATTATTGAGATAAATATTTGCTAACAGGGGCGATATTATACCTCCCTGTG
>JAAOXZ010000070.1 GCA_018221085.1 Candidatus Woesearchaeota archaeon | reverse complement strand
TCTCTTCTATGAATGCTTTAGCTGCTTGAAAACAATTATGTTTGTGGAATGAGATTGAAGAGGGAGGGGGATTGTAGGCATAAAGAGTACTTAAGGCTGCTAAAGCAAGAGCGGGTTGAGAGATTTCAATAACCATAGAGGGAATTCCTTGGTTGTAGAGCCAGCCGTCTAAAGTTCCTTCTACGGTAGGATGTCGTATTTGAGTAATAATGGGACTCAACCATTGAGTGGAATATTCCAGGAACCTAGATCCTTGTACTGCGATGTAAGGTTTTGACATTGCTTGACACATTTTTTGAGCAATTTGTTCCATATCGGAGTTGTATTTTTTAGTAGAAAATGGAGGATACAGAACTGCTCCAGTAAAACTATGAAGATTAATGGCGCCATTGATTTGATGCGATTGTACAAATTCTTTAAGGAATTGAGGTTCTTTTTCAGAGAAAGCATGTTCGCCAGCATACTCGATGCCAATAATGGGTAGCTGGTGTTTGTTGGTCCAAGCTCTGCCGGCAAAATTATCTCCAAAATTGCGATTTAAATCTACGCCGTTGGCGTTTTGTCTGGTTAGTTTTCCAAAGCGTTTTCCTTGTTTTATTTTTTTAATATTTTGTACAAAGGCATCGGGATTTAGCACAGGTAAAAAATATACTTCGGTGTCGGCTAAGATATTATCTACCTTGGCAACCTGTTCGCAAAGCATATTTTCTAAAATCCCTAAACAAACCTCTCCAGAAATGAATTCTCTGCCATGAATCATGCCAGTAATCATAATTTTGTTGGGTTTGTTGTAATGGTCGGAACTAAGTCTTACGACCGGAATTTGTCTCCCCTCTGTCGAAATTCCTGGTTCTTCAATAGAAACAAGGTCTGAGTTCCTTTCGGCAATAAATTCTAATATTTGAAGATAGCCCCTTGAACCTTCATAAGGATGGTATTTATCAAAGAAATCGGAGTATTCTTTTTTTAGCGAACCGAAAAGGTAACTAACAATTGCTCCGATACCTTTTGGAAATCGTGGTTCTTCTAGCATTTTTAGAAAATAAGGTGTAGGGTGGTGTAAGCCGCCTTTTGTCAGACCCAAACATTGAGGCAAGCCCCAATGCGATGATCCATATTAGCATTCTACTAAGCGTGATTATTTCACTTGCACCGACCAGGTTTCGCCGTTTCATCGTTCCCTACAGAGACGTCAAAGGGTTAACTCGCTCCCATTGCTGAAAGCTTCACCATGCTGGAAGAATGTTACCATTCTTCGGCATCCCAGAAACTTCTCAGTTTCTCGGGATTATCATTCCATTCTGCAGGACGTGTCGTTTCTGAGCCAGAGCCAAGGGTTTCCCCTTCCTTCATAACAAAGGTGGTCATAATGGATTGCTCCATTGGTGGGCGGACTTTCCTGAGCATAAATGCCCTTCGCTAATTACCCCCCTACAATAGATTTTTTATAGAATATGCTTTATAAAGCTTTCTGAGAAAAATTTAAATACTTTAATTATTTTTTATTAGCTGGTGAGATAAATGGTTTCAATAGATAACAAATTTGAATATGCTGTAACTGGAAAAGGGGAAAATCCAACAGAGGCAAGAAAAGATGCCATTAATAATTTGTCTCGTCCCATTGATGATCAATTAGAAAATTATGAGAAATTAGACATTGGAAACGCAGAGTTTATTAAAGAAGCTGGAGTGTGGGGAGTTGAAATAAAAGTGAGATACACTCCGCAGGGATTGGGATTGTCTGTGTTAGATAGTTCATCATTGGAGCAACTTCGTACAGATGGTGATTCAAAAGCATACGCAAAACGTGTGGAAGAAGAGGCAAATGCAGCTTGGAAAATGTTTTGTGATGGGGAAGAACGAATCTAAAAAGTAAACAATAAAATAATTACTAGGCAATAGAAAATTATTTAAACTTAGATATTTTAGAGCTAAATAAGGAGCGAGGTGAATATCAAAATGTTAAAAATGAAAAATATTTCCCATACGTGGGATATGAAGGTTTTTACTGATACCGGAGATTATTTTGGAGATGTAGAGGATAGCATCATTACGGCTAACAAAGTATTCGGCTGGAAAATAAAAGCCACTAAAAATTCTTTTTTGAGTAGTGTCTTAGGAAGTGCTAGAGGAGTAATTGTTCCCCACCAGTTAGTTAAAGCGGTAGGAGACATTCTTATAATCTCTAAAAGTGCGATTCCCAGTCACCATGTGGAAGAAAGAGAAGAATAAATGGACTACAATAAATTGTTCAACGATTTAATTATTTCTAATTATTTTTTTATTACTAATTTAGATGAAAGTCTGGAATTTGTAACTGCTAGTTGAGTATATTCTCTAAGATATAAATCTTTAAATAGCATGATGTAAAAAAAATATTGTTTTTAAGAGGTTTCTGATAGAGTTTTATGCTAAAAATGAAAAAACTACTCTTAATCATCCCACTATTGATCATTTTATTTTTTAGTTTTATCTCTTTGGGAGAGAATCACATTCCGGCTTCTCTTTTCAGCAGTCCAGAATTATTTTCTCCTAGCGATTGGATTAGCGAAAACCAGATTAAAATCTATTCGAATAAAGTAACGATAGAATTAGAAAACCCTACTTGGGCAAGTTTTACGAATACTAACTCTATGGATCCTTTTTTAGATGAAACCGCTAATGCTATTGAAATCAGTCCAGAATCTCCAGAAGAAATTAATCCGGGAGATGTTATTTCTTATCGGACTAGATATGGGGTAATAATTCATCGGGTAATAGAAAAAGGAGAAGATGGAAAAGGGGTTTATTTTTTGGTCAAAGGAGATAACAACAGCTTTAAAGATCCTTTTAAAGTTAGGTTTGATGATATTGAAGGAGTTTTAGTAGCAATAATATATTGAGGGTTTTATTGTGCTAGTTGATTTTTATAATAATTGGTATTCTTTAACCATAGAATAAGGAATCTGTAAGGTTTCTTCATTTCCAATTGAAGCGAGAGGTATGGCACTGGGCTGTTTTATTTGTTCTGTAGTGATTTCTAAGTAATCTTTAGTGATATCTACTATTGTTCCTGTTTTTATTATATCTCCTCCTAATCCTTTAGCAATCTCGGCGATATCCAGAGGTTCTTTTTTGTCTGAGAAAAAGTCAGGATTCAAGACAATTCGAATTCTTTTTCCAATATCTTCTTCTTGAAAATCTTTTTTATTAGTCATTATCTACTCTTGGTGCCAGAATGAAACTAAGTACTAATTTATCCATTTCTTTGTATTCTAATTTTAAGGGATAGTCATTGTTGAAATGTAAGGATACTTTGCCAGTTAGTTTTCCTCCCGCAATCATTTTCTTGAGATATTCTAAACTGTATTTGGCCTTGAATTTATCCACTGAATCAGTTTTGATAACGGTGTCATCATCAGGATGGATTTCGATAAACGCCTTAGAAAGATCTCCTTCAGCTTTAACAGAGAATAGATTCTTTTCTGCTAAGAAAGTTACTGATTCAGCAACCACACTAACGTCTTCAATAGCTTCAGTGATAGTACTGGAATCGGTTTCAATGGAAATTGGGAAAGAAAGTTCTGGAACTTTTTGTTCATTTTCTTCTAAATCGATTAATGGAATGGAAAAAGAACGAGTGGTGTTGCCCTTTAATTGAATCTGTAGTTTGTTTTCTTCGGTTTCTAAAGTAAGAACATCGTCACTTTTAATTCTTCTTAAGACTTGTTTAAGATGATTTAGATTAATAGCTAGTTCTTCTGGTTGTTCTAACTGGTATTGACTAAAACAACTGCTTAATAATTTGAAAACTACCATGGCAACATTAGCAGGATCCATGGCTATTAGTTCTAGGCCATCAGGATTAACTTTAAATTTAGCTTCGGTGACCAAGTCTGAGATAATAGTAATACTGTCCTTAAGATATCGTGGTTCTGTTAAAACGAGTTTCATGAACAAGTTGAGAAACAAGTGCTTTATATTATTTATGGTTGTTGAGTCATCAATTTAATTTAATTCTTTTGCCGTCTTCCATGAGATGGATTGTTTTTTCCATTTTGTATCCCATTTCTTCAGCTAATTCAGCTAAATGCATGGCTTTTTCATGGCCAGCGTGAGAAGGAATGATGTGTTTAGGTCTAACTAATTCGAATAAGTCACGATGATCTTCTCGGCAAGCGTGACCAGAAACGTGAATGTCTCGGAAAATTCTAACATGTCGGTCTCGTAATTGTTTTTCCAACACTTCCCGATTATCTTTGTTTAGAGTAACTGGAATAACAGAGCAACTAAAAATAACTAAATCTCCACTACCTAAATCTAATTTTAATTCTCGTCTAGCAATTCTAGGAAGGATAGCTCGGGGTTCTCCTTGATGACCGGTAACGGCTATGAGGTATTTGTCTTTTTGTTTAGATATTTTTTTAAGGAAGTGTTCTATTTGATCTCGGTATTTGATTACTTTAACGTCTTTTTTAAAGTTAATGATGTTTATTTTTTCTCCGGCGTCGACATACTTAGCAAGGGATCTACCTAAGAAAACAATTTTTCGATTAAGTTGCTTACCCATTTCAATAATACTTTTTAATCTGGCTAAGTGAGAAGAGAAAGTAGTAACAATCAAGGCACGACCTTTGGAATTGACTCCCAGTAAAACATCTTTGAGCATTTGTTTGGCTACGGATTCAGAAGGAGTCTTCTTATGTTCGTGAGCGTAAAGCGATTCACAAATTAAAGCTAGAACTTTTTTGTCGCCCAGTTCTTTTAATCTTTTGAAATTAGGTTTTTTGCCTAAGGTAGGCTGTCGATCAAATTTGTAATCGTTAGCATAAATAATGGTGCCGTATTTAGTATGTAAAGCAATCAAAGATGCTTGAGGAACAGAATGAGTTACATTAATTAATTCTAAAGTTAGGTTCGGCGAAAGTTTGTAAGTGGCATTAAGATTTAAATCGATGATGGGATTCGGAATATCAATACGTTCGTCTTTGAGAATACTTCTGAGAACTTCGACGGTGTATGGCGTACCAATAATTGAGGCATTAGGACATTTTTTAGAGGCGAAAGGTACAGCACCGACATGATCTAAGTGAGCATGACTAGGGACAATAGCAATTACCTTGTCTTGCCAGTCTTCGATTAAAGATAAATCAGGAATAGCATCAACTTTACGTAATTCTTGATAAGAAAGTGCTCGAATATCTTCATTTTCAGTATATCGGATATAGTTCTCCATGTGAAGTCCCATATCAAAAATAACTACTTCGTCATCAACTTTGATGGCAGTACAATTTTTTCCGGTTTCTGAATAACCTCCAATGGAGCACATTTCAACTGGCATGTTAGATTAAACTACGTTCTGATTTAAAAATGTTTGGAAGAAACTCTTATTTCTTAACCCCTTTGCCTCTTTTTGATATGGGGCAATTGTACACAAATAATTTAAACAGTTTAGACTTTATTAAATTAAATGGAAACGCCCGCAGATTTAATTAAAACCTGGCACGAGACCTATGACGGTTTAGTGGATTTCTTGGATAAAATGTACGATAAATTAGGGGAGGCGTATCATCAGTACTATCTATATCGGAATGCCGAAGAAATAGAGAGCGAAAAAGCTCATGATGATTTTAGAAGAACTCTAGAAGAAGTAGTATCTATGGCTAAGACCCCAATTAAGGACGAAGGTTTTTATTTTCATGGAATTTGGTCTGGAGTAGTGTCCTCTTCCTATATGCGGGATCAGGTACTTGCTCAAGTAGATGAACGATTATTTCATGTATGTTATAATGTTGAATCTTATTTGGCTAATGGTGGAGAACATCCAGATGCACAAAGGAAAAAAAAGATTTGTCCTTTTCCACCGGCACTTATTGATCAGTCTGGTTTTCCTATACACGACCGAGGCACAGCCCTACAATTGTACGGAAAAGAGTTTATGGAAGAGTATGAAAAATAATCTATAAAGAACTGTTTGATAAGAATTCTTTGATTTGCTTGACTGCCTTTCCTCGATGACTGGTGGCGTTTTTTTCTTCAGTGGTTAAAGCAGAATGAACTTTAGTGTGATTTTCAATAATAAAACAAGAACTTAAAGGAATTCCAGGTTTAATGGGAGTCATTAATTGTCTAGTGAGGTGTCCTTCTGTTTCTCCTTCAGCAGTTGTTAAACAGTTTCCTTCTTTGTCGACTACACAAATATGACAAACGAACTTGGCTTGGCGATTATTTTTGTTTTCCATTCTTTTTAAGAAATGAGCAATCCATTCTTCATCAGAAGCCTGTGCTCCGGCTCCCCATCTACGAGTTTTTACTCCTAGTTCGTTTTTTAAGGCTTCGACAACAATTCCAGAATCGTCGGCTAAGGTGGTTAGTCCGGTGCGTTGAGCGAAGTATTGAGCTTTAATGAGGGCGTTTTCAGCGTAGGTTTCCCCATTTTCTTCTAGTTGGGATTCATCCACTTCCACGTCTTGTAAAGAAACTAATTCTAAAGGTAAATCGGATAAGAGTGCAGAAATTTCGTTAAACTTTCCTTGATTTCCGGTGGCGATTAATAATTTCATTTTAGAAGGTATTTAGTGAGTTTTTTAATAAAAGTTTCTAAGAATAATTTGAACTGTAGATAAATTGTAGGTCAGTAAATTGTAGGTCAGAAGATTTAAAAAGAAAAAATGTTTACTCTTATTGGTAAGGGGAAATAGATGAAAAGAAAAGAAAAGAAACTAAAAGTAAATTTAAGGAAAAAGAAATTAATAATTCTGGTATGTTTGATTATGGGAATCTTTCTAGTTGGAATGATTGTTTTTGGAGTGATGAAGCCTTTTTTGACGAGTATACTGGGCGCAGCAGCAATAGAATCCAAAACAATGGATTTGGGTAATTATCCCGATATGTTTGTTTCTAACGGAACTTTTAATGGGTACATTGTTGTAGGAGAAGCTGCACGAGCAGTAGATAGTTTAGCAATGACAGATATCGCGTCCAGTATGAAAATCATGGATGTTGTAACAACAACAAACGTTTCTGTTTCTGGAGATGCTTGGAAAGCTCAGGGTTTGGAAATGGCCAATAGTGACGCATCCGCAGGATCTATTCAAGGTGAGAGTTTGTACGACCTCACTAGATATATTGGAAAGAGCGAATTGGGAGCTCTAGCTGATGGAACTTATAAGACTGGGGAACGCAGTTATACTTACACGCAATATTTATACTTCGATGTGGATAATACTGGAACTAATGAGGTAGTCAAGTATGCGGAAGACGAGGATAGTATAGCTGACGTATTTTTCTTTGTGGGTAGTGGCGATAATATTGGACAATATAAATTGGAATTCAGCCCTAGTGCAAAGAGCAATATTTACAATGCAGCAGGTTCAGAAAGTTCTTCGGGAACGATATTAAAGTCTTTTGAAGACACTAAGATTAATATGCTCGGTGAAGAGTTTACGGTGGTATTGGCAAGAAGGTCGCAAGCCAATAGGGTTAAATTAACTTTGATGGGAGGAGCTGTGAGCGGTAGTTTATTAGAAAGAGAAACCCAAAGTTATCAACTTAATGATGATTCTTATGAAGTTAGTTTGAATTATGTGGACGATACTTCAGTTAAATTTACTGTCAATGGTGAACTGACTAATAAATTACAAGCTGGAGAAATTTATAAACTAACTGATGGTAAAGAGATTGGAGTAAGTGAAATTTTATATCAGAGTTACGCTGGCGGTATCCATAGTGCGGATTTTTTTGTTGGGGCAAATAAATTAGTATTAGAAGATAGTGATATTACCGACTCCGAATCAGACAATGAAATGGAATTCAATGGGGAGACCATTGATGGTGCTGAAGTGATTATCTCTGGTACTGATGACAATACAAATTTTGCTTTGAGTACAATTGCAATAAATATGGTTGCTCAAAATGATTATTACGTCGGGGCGAATGATAAGTTGAGTAAAGTTATAGAATCTTCTGGAGACGAACCAGAACTTTTGTTTACTAATAATTGGGACATAGAATTTATGGGATTAAGTGAAGCTGACAGTCATGAAATCAAGTTAGATTCAAATAGCGATAGGAGATACAAGTTCATCTTTTATGATGGCAAGGGAAATAAAGTGGATTTACCTTTGTTCTATGCAGTAGATGACAATACCATCTCTTTTGGTGAAGAAGCAACTGAAAATTGTTTACATTTGAAAGAGGGAGTGTCTATTCACCAGGGCGATTTTTTTGTACTAACTGGTGGAGATGCTAGCAGCGGTTCAGCGGCGTCTTTTGCCTTACAATATAAAGGAGCAGATAGATCTACAGCAACAAATCCAAAGATAAAGTTCAAGAACTTGGGTAGTGGAAATACAATGGAGTATTCTGTGGATATTAGTTCCACTGCCGTTGGAAGTGCAGTTTGTGATATTAAATTGGGAGGGTATACTTTTTCTGTAGTGAATGATCAAGAAAAAACAGGGAATGATTTTCATATCTCAATATCGGGCTCTGACGATGTAGATATCGTTGATTACTACGGAGCCCAAATCAGTTTTAGTAACATTCCAGCAAGCAATTGCCGTGATGGAGGTGTAGCTTCTTCAACGGTCACTATAACTACACCAGATAGCGGTGATTATGATAGCCAAGCACCAGCAGAAATTGTTTTGACTGTGGGTGCGACGGCAACTAATGAGGTTACAGTAAGTTCTTTTACTATTGGAGGAACTAGTAATCCTTTATTAGGAGAAGGAAACACTGGTTATGGGCATACTAGTATGGGCGGAATGATAAGTTATGAAACACCAAGCGGCTCACCAGACTCATTTATTTATGATTATCCTAAAGAGCAAAGATTGCCTTTATTGTATGTAACAAGTGGGGCAACAACCACTAGTTCGGCAGTAAGTGGAGACTTGACGGCGGTAGCTATTGTTGATGCAACTAGGCTTGATAAGGAAGTTGTGGATGTAACTACGCAAAATTTGATTGTTATTGGTGGGGCGTGTGTTAACACTGTTGCGGCAGAATTATTAGGAAACCCAATTAATTGTTCTGAAGGATTTACCCCGGGCAAGGCCAGAATTAAATTGTTTAAGAATGATAATAATATAGCAATGTTGGTTGCTGGTTATGGTAGTATTGAAACCAGACTTGCTGGCCAGGTTATTACGCATCGTTGGGCTGAACTTTCTGGAAATGAAGTAGAGATCGAAGGCACTTCTTATAGTGACGCGGTTATTACTGTGATAGAATAATCAACTGCGGACGGCAGGGTTCGAACCTGCGTAGGCACTAAGCCAATGGATTTTGAGTCCATCCCGTTTGACCACTCCGGCACGTCCGCATGTAACGTAAAAATAGAGAAGTATTTTATAAATTTATTGGGGATTATTTCACTGAAAAACCAGAAAGTTATAAGCTTTAGATTATGAACAGCTCTGGTTTTTGGTGTCACAAAAATCCACTTATTAAAGAAAGTGTCCGATTCAAGTTATGCACTTTAGTGCATGGTCAGACACTTTCGGTGGATTTTTCATGACTTTCTACCTAAAAAACCGACGTAAGTCCGATCTTTATTGAAG
>JAAOXZ010000069.1 GCA_018221085.1 Candidatus Woesearchaeota archaeon | reverse complement strand
TTACTCAAATCTATCTTAAGCTTATCTGAACCAGAATGCATTGTTCTAATTTTATACACTTGTATTGGCACCCCATTTAATCCCAGTGATTTTTTAGCATAAAAAATTTCTTTATCCACAAGATATTCAAAAAGAGACTTAACTCCTAACATCTTTAACAAACCCATACTTAACTTTACCAGACAAATATATTTAAATTTAATCGAACATATTTCCAACTTTAACCAACTAAACACCCCTTCACATCAATTTGTCTACTACTTTAACCTCCCCTATCTGTAAAATTTCCCATTCTCAGAACCCCACTTATAAAACAACTAGACAACTAGACACCTCCAGATATAGTATTTAAACCATCTCCCCAATCCAACATATTATGGAAAAAACGAAAAAACATCTCATCAAAAAATGGGAAGTCTCCATTATGGAATTACAAGATGAAACCGGAACGAAATTCAAAGTAACTCGAAGAGTTACCGAAGCATCCGTAGCGGAAACTAAAACCTTTGATTCCAAAGAAAAAGCAAAGAATCAATTTGAAGAATGGCTACAATAAAAATTCAGAATATTCCTCTACCTTGGACCTTAACATCTCAATCAACTGTGAATCACCAAAATGATAAATATCAGGAATATCTAACGACAGAACCCGTTTTTGCAAATATAATTTTGGAAAACGCCGGGCAATCTCTTTTCGTTGTTCCTCTTCCATCACAATCACTACCTCCGCCCAAGATAATTGCTTTTCCGTTATGGGCTTTTGATTATAAAGCCCAGCGGACTTAGTATTGAATTGATCACTAAACAATCCTTCCGCCGTTTTGCTGCGGTTTTGGTTTTGATTACAAACGAACAAAACATTCATATTCAACAAAAAACAAAACAACAATATAAAACTTATTAAAAACGAGGTGATAAAAAATGGATCTATCAACAACCAACATAAAAAAATTATTTGAAAAACAAGTTATGCAATTAACCAGGAAATCTTTCCGTCGAGAAGAACTTTTTGACTGTTTAAAAAGTATAAAAAACAATTCATTAAGAAATACTTTTTTAACACCAGAAAATTTTATGAAATTTTCTCGTTTCCAATTAAGTGGAGGCTGGTTAAGATGAAATTTAAAGAACGAATAGAATATCTTCTAAAGAAATACGAAACCCGGCAAACCGGCATTGATGATTTTGCCGAAGTTTATTCCTAAAAGGTATCAAAAAATATATAAACCAAAACCGAATTATTTGACGTATGGAAGAATTAACCCCTCGTGATTTAGAATTACGTAAAGAAGAAATCATCGACAGAATCAAAAACGGAGCCGTTTTTATTTACCCCACCGACACTATTTATGGTGTGGGTTGTGACGCTTCCAACACAGAAGCCATCCAGAAGATCAGGCAGTTAAAAGATCGTCAAAACAGTCCCTTCTCGATTTGGGTTCCTTCACGAAGATGGATTGAAGAGAATTGCCAATCATCTAAAGAGATAGATAAATGGCTCCTAGAATTACCTGGAGCATACACTTTAATTCTCAAACTCAAAAATAAAAAATGTGTTGCTTCAAATATCAACCCCGGAAACCAAACTATCGGGGTCAGAATGCCCGACCATTGGTTTCGTAAATTCGTTCGAGAACTTAATCTTCCTATTGTCACTACTTCTGCCAATAAAACCGGTAAAAGTTTCATGACTTCTTTAGAAGATCTGGATCCAGAAATAAAAAATGAAATAGACTTCATCATTTACGAAGGGGAGAAAAAAGCCAAGCCTTCTAAATTAATTGACTTAACTGCAGAAGAAAAGGTCATTGAACGATAATTACTTCTTTCTCTTCAATCAGTTCCTAGTTTTTTCACGATAATATTTGTAACTAAAATATTTCCTAATATTCTGTGCTGACTCTTTTCCTATCCACCATACCGAAAGCAATAACACTGGCCAAGTTACTAGATATAACACTATAGAAAACCATCTCCAAAATAGATTAAAAAAATAAATCACAAAGATTATTTGCGCTATCTTAGCGAGAACAAAACTCAATACAAACATTATTACGCCGACATAAAACTTGGCGGAAAATTTCCACTTCATAAGGTAATAAAAAGAATTCAACTAAATAAAGGTTTCTGACTAAACTTTCAAAAAGTTCCCATCCACCAAAATTCTCGGATTTAAAAAAACTTGATCTAAATGCAAAACAGTTCTAATATCTCCACCAAACCAATAATTGCTACCAATCGCGATATGGGCTGTCCCCAACACTTTCTCATCCAAAATAGAACTCCCCACTAACACGGCCCGAGGATTGATTCCAATACCTAGTTCTCCAATCATTCGCACTCTTTCTGGATATTTCGCTCGATTTTCTCTTCGCACCAGCGTTTTCTCCAATAATTCTTTTCCCGAACCTTCCATATTAATTATTTTACCTTCTTTAATCTCCAATGTCAGAGGTTCTTCCAATAACATCGTTCCTTCGTCACACCTCATGCTCCCATCAATCACCACCGTTCCATTAACTCCAGTTAATCCTTTGGGTGGGATATAAACTTCGCCTGCCGGAACGTTGCCTCCTTTCCCTGCTTCTTTATAATCGCCCACATTAGCTATCGCTTCTTTTCCCTCCACATCAAAAGTTACATCCGTTCCTTTCTTAGTTTTTACTCTGATTATCTTAGCTTTATCCAACTTGGCTTTCAATTTCAAACCATTTTTTTTCATCCGATTATAATTTACATTAATGGATTCCATAAATAAATCAAACCGACTAGAATTTACTCCCCCCAACCCAGATGCCGAAATAAAACGATATTTTTTATCATTGCAAAGATTCCTAAAACTTTTTCCCAACAAACCCAGTCTTCCCAATTTATTGGATAAACACAGCACCACTACACTATCTTCTTCTAAAAAATTTAATGCTTTTACTATATTTTCATCTGCATGCATAAATCCTTTTTTGATATTTTGAAAAATAATCCGAGACTTAAAACCCTTATCCATCGCTGCTTTGTGATAACCATAACCCATCATTGCCGCTAATCTGTTTTCTCCCATTCCATAATCACTAATGATTAAAATTTCCTCATTTTTAACTTTCAGACAACTTTTCAACACTTTAGAAAACTTACTGGTATGCTTATCTACTCTTTCTATCAATTCTCTTTCTATTCCCAGCATTTTGATTCTCAAAAGAAACTACTATTAAAAGATTTCTTTAGTCTAATATACTATCTTTTCTTTATTCTCGTTACAAAGAAACCTTCAGTATGATTATCTTGTGGCCAGATCCTCAAACACTTTTTCACTTCGGGGTTGTATTTCTCTTTTCCAAATGCCAAAACTGCCTTACCCCTCTTCAATCCAGGTAATTCACTTTCTTTTATTTCATCTATTTTAGCATCACTATAATTTTCCAACAACCAACTCACCACTCCTTCATCTTCTTCCGGCTCTAAAGTACAGGTGGAATAAACTATGGTCCCACCCGATTTTAAATTATTAAATCCCACTTCTAACAATCTTCTTTGAACTTTAGACAAATGTTTTACCATTCCTGGATTCCACATCCGAATCGTTTTTAAGGACCTCATAATAGTTCCCGTTGCCGAACAGGGAGCATCAACCAAAATTCGATCAAAGTTTCCTTCTTTGAAACGGAACCCCGTCCCTAAATTAATTAGTGCATTAGTGACTCCACATCGCTGCAGATTTATTCCCAATGATTGTAACCTCATCCCAGAAACATCATTAGCTATCAACAAACCTTCATTCTTCATCATCGCCGCTATTTGAGTAGTTTTACTTCCCGGAGCAGCACACATATCCAAAACTAACTCTCCTGGTTTTGCTTTTAATACCAATGGCGGAATCATCGACGCCGCTTCCTGCACATAAACTTTCCCTAACTGATGCTCTAATAAATTACCTACATCTCTTCGTTCCCGTTCTTTTCCCTCTTCCTTAACTAATGGGCCAGTCACCCAAAAACCTTCTTTACACCAAGGAATCGGTTTTAATTTCCAACCCTTCTTTTCAATACTCTTTTGGACTTCAGAAATATCTCCTTTCAAAGTATTAACTCTAATCGCTCTGGACAAAAAAGTCAAAGAAGCTTGTCTAAATTTGTCCCAATTAGTCAATTTACTATATTGTTCCACAAATTTTTCCTTAAATTCAATATCTTCTGTTCCGGGGATTGATTTCATTGAAAAAATAAAAACCCTGCAACTTTAAAAAACTTTATATATATTGATTCTTTTACTAACCACATAAAAGAGGTATTAACATGATTAGAGTAGCTATTAACGGTTTTGGTCGTATCGGCAGGATGGTTTTCCGTGCCGGGATGAACGATAAAAAAATTAACTTCGTGGCAGTCAATGATTTAACTGATCCCGAAAATCTAGCTTATTTATTGAAATATGATTCTGTCCACGGAAAATTGAAGCAGAAAGTATCCTTTACTAACAATTCTTTGGTTGTTGGCGGAAAAAAAGTTCAGGTTTTCGCTGAAAAAGACCCTTCCAACTTACCTTGGGGCAAATTAAAAATCGACGTGGTAATAGAAAGTACTGGTTTTTTCTTAACTCGAGATTTAGCTCAAAAACATATTCAAGCCGGAGCCAAAAAAGTATTGCTTTCTGCTCCTGCTAAAGATGATTCCATTAAAACTTTTGTTTATGGCGTCAATCACAAAAAATATCTTAAAAACGATTTAATTGTCAGTAATGCTAGTTGCACTACTAATTGCTTAACTCCCGTAGCCCATATTCTTGACAAAAAATTTGGCCTGGTTTATGGTTTACTAAATACTATCCATGGCTATACTGCTAGTCAAAAAATTGTTGATGGACCGCACCA
>JAAOXZ010000068.1 GCA_018221085.1 Candidatus Woesearchaeota archaeon | reverse complement strand
TCATAACTCAAAAGCTTAATGTTCCTCGTTAAGAAACTTAAGCATTTGCCTTCGACAAGCTCAGAAAAATTAACACACCTTAAGAGAAATTTTTCCATTGCCTTTACGACGGTAACGTTGTATTTTCTTACTATTTTATAGATGAGAAATTCAATTGTCGCAAAGGTAAACCGAGACTTCTAAACATGGCTAACTTCGTTAAATCTGGAGAAAAAAACTAACAAAATTGCTAACGCAACTCAGTATAACATTGATTTAACGACTTCATTTCATTACGTCCAAATTTTTTATTACTTTAAAGAGGGGGAGTTCCTAAAAAACAAAAAACTATTGAAAAAATTGTTCTCCAGATTGGTTTGACCATCCCATTGATTTAACCGGCCTTACTTGGCTAATATGTTTAACTCCTTTAACAGGTCTAACTTGCTTCACACTTTTTACTGGTTTAACAGATCTCACAGGTTTGACTGGTCCACTGCCCATTGTATTTTCAGTGAAAAAAACGCACAAACCTGAATGGTCTCTAATCCAGCCATCCTCAAACCATCCCAAATGCTTTCCGGAATACGAATGTATTGAATTTTGACTTATAAATGCACTAGCTTTACCATTAAATAAAAAAATATGTTCTCCATCTTCAGTATATGCAACAGCGTTTCCATTGTTATCGTAAAATGTTGTACTCATTGGTATCACCATTATGCATACCTACATTCCCTTAGATGCAACAGATTATTCTTTTCTGTTCCATCTGGTTTTGTTCTTACATGATCATCCTCAACTGAAATCACTTCTACTTCCTGTCCATCTTCGTTTGTAAAGAAAAAAGAATTACCTTCATTAATCAAACGGTTAATATGTTCTTTATCTTTTATATCCTGAGCTTGGTTTTCATCTCCTCCTGCTTCAATAAAACCCAACTTGTCAATTGAATTATTTTCTTTCCTTGTTGTACATATTATTTGATATCTCATTTTTTTGCCCCCTTATCTAAAATCATTAATTATCTCAATTATTTGATAAATAAGTGTTAATGGTGTTGAATCTCTACTAATTAATTCAATATTCTTTTCTTCGTGAACTTTCTGAATTCTCTTTGCATGTTTTTTTGCATTGTCAATCTCGCTCTTAGTTTTTTCATATAAAATTTTATCTTTCTTAGTATCTAGCTTCATTTTGCTTTTAACTAATTGATAAACCTGATCTTGATCATAAGAAGCTGAATTATAATAACCATTATGGCACAATATCCAATATTCAAAAGACGGATTTGAATAAACTAATTTAATTCCTCTAGATTTACTTCTAATTATTTCAAATACTTCTTTTGTGTTATTGTCATCCTTATCAAAAACACAAGCAATCATGTCTCTGTCTTTATCAAACCAGTCTCCATTTATTTGAAATTTTTTGTTATAAAATTCGATTGCCTTATTTAAAATTTGGTCAGCCCTTGAAACCCCTGCTTCTTTTGGTATTATCTTTAATCTAACTCTTTCAATGGCTCTTAAATTTAGGAAATAATTTTTTTCTGTTTTTCCTTCACAAAAAATCCAAAGTTTGTTGGTTTTTTTTAATCTTGTAGGTCTCTCCCTAGCCATCTTTCCCCTCAAAAAAAGTTTCATCAATAAATGGGAGCCCCCCTACACGACCATTTAGATAAGCGTTCTCAAAGCTAAGTGACTCTCTTAAATCAAAGTCAATAAGCGAATTCAATTCTGTCCATTTATTTGGTGCTTTAGTACAAATATAGACTTGGTCTCTCCTAAAAAGATCCTTGTTTTTTAATAAAGTTGTATCATGAGTCGTGACAATGAGTTGTCCATTTTTTGTATTGTGTTTGCTATGAAATAACTTTATAAGGAATTCAGTAATATTGGGATGTAAATTTATCTCAAATTCATCAATAAATAATGTCTTACCGGTCTCAAGAATATTGTATATTGGTCCTAAAATATCTAATGTTTTATTTGTTCCAGTGGATTCTGAATCTTCTTTAAAGATAACTTCTTTACCAGTTTCATCTTTATGAATAAAACTTAAATCATAAAATTCTTGTTCTTTCTCTTTTATTGGCTTATGAAAAATAGTGCCTTTCTCCATTTTTATTTCAAAACCACTAATTGGTCTTTTTTCTTTTTTAACTCTTATATCTGTAATTCCACCAAAATCTGCTTTCTGCAAAATTTCTAAAACCCATTCTTTGAATTTTGAGTCAGTAACTAGTCTATCTCTTGTATACTTGCCCCAAGTAGGATTAAAATTAATGGCAATATCTTCAACTATAAATCCATAGACTTCTTTTAGAGTATCATAATTATGGATATTTACAGCCTTGGGCAAATACAATTTTTTATTAATTGTTTCGATACCCCATTTTTCTTGTTTTTTCTGGTCAACATTGAATTTGTATTTTCCTGCTTTTTCTTTTATTGTTTCGTCTCTCTTGAAAAATAGCTTTTTATTTTCGCCTCTTGGCTTATAATATAAATACTCTTCAACAATTCCGTTTTCGGTACATGAAAACCCATATGTATATTTTGTTTTATTTTTTATAAACGTCAGTTCGAACTTGCTCGGCTCTTTTTTACTCTTCCTATCTAACAAAAATGGTATTCTGGGAATTTTGGTATCAATATTAAATTGAAGTGAACTTTTTACCATTTGCAAGACGAAAAAAAACGCTTTTGCAAGATTAGATTTACCAGAAGCATTCGCTCCATATACTACTACTGACTTAAGTAAAGAATAATCTTCTTCTTTGAAAGTATTACCTAGTAAAAATTTACTAGAAGTTGAATCTAGACTTAGTACAACTTCTTCCTTAATTGAAAGGAAATTTGACACTTTAAATTCTATTAGCATTTTAACCTCCTAACAACTGAAAACCGCTTGTTATTTATATATTTTTCGCTTATTTTGTAAATAATTTGCAAAATTGGGCAAAAAGTAGTGTTTTTAGCTGATATTTAAAAAAGAATAACCCATTTTTATTGTGAAAATTTCACGAAAGTTATTTAAATTATTAATCCATTTAAAATAAAATGAGTCAATCAATATTCAAAAGATTAAATCTCTTGGATTTTTTCGGTGCATTCATAGGAATTGTTCTTTTTATTGTTGGAGCATTTAGAATTTCAACAGGTATCAGTTCTATAAGAATATCAGACGCTTATACCGCTCATTTTATGAATGTTGGATTATTGTATCTTTCTTTAGCTTTCATAATTATAATAATCTTTGCAATTAAAATAACACACTCTTTAAATAAAAAATAAGGAACTCCCCCTTTCTACTCTGCTACACAGAAATTAATTAAAGTTAAAGTAATAAAAAACTACGTTAGCCCCTAAAGTCTCGGCAATGGAAAAACTCTCTTCATTCCCTTCGGTCATTACGAGCCACGCTACGCTCTCCCTACGATTTTATACTCCCTTCGGTCGTTAAAAATCTCCAGTCGGGTCTCTTAACAGCAAGCGATTTAAATTCAATTTTTGGATTACTTTCTTTCTTTTAGAAAAAGAAACAAAAGAGAGGGGCTTAGTCCTTCGGACATTTTCACTCACTTCGTTCGATATTTATTAGAAGGGGCGTCAGTGCTTCGCACATATAGTCTTTTTCTGCGGAAAAAGAAATTTTATTAGGGGCGTCTTTTATTCTATTGCTATCTTAACTTTTGCTAAAATATCCAATTTTTGGATTAGTTCTATTTTTAATTCTTTTATTTCTTGATATTTTTTAGCAATTTTCTTTTGAATTTCTAAATCATATTTTTCTTTTTTATTTATTGGAACTTTTACCATAATATCATTTATTTGATTTGTTCCAACTTTATTATTTCCGTACCCTTTAGATTTTTTATAAAAAATTGGTTGGATTATTTCTTTAATAAACGGTAAAAAAATATTATCTGATTTAGGAACTAAAATTCCCGAATGATTATTAATCGTAAAATAAAACTTTTTTTTATCTTCATTAGTTTTATTATTTTCATTTCTTATAAATATAGTTCCAGCATATCCATCAACTGACCAAGTTAAACAATTTTTATAATAAATGTCTTTCTTTTTAATCTTAGATAAATCCATTGTCATTAAAAGACCTTCATCTTTAGTATTGGAAGAGTAAACAGGGATATCTCCCTCCCTTTCCTTGTCTCAATCCATCGTTGTTATGTTGCATTCCTTGTCCTCTGCCTTGACTTTTACCGAAGCCAGTACCATCTTTAGGTCCATTGCCATCGTTTAAGCCAAGTTCTGCTCTTAGTTCTGCCGCAGTTTCATAATCTCCATTTTCTGCAGCTTCATGTGCTTCTACAAAAGTTACAAAGTTACTTTCCGTAACAACATCTACAACCCTTGGATGACGTCCATCTTCTGTCATTAACTCATACCACTCATCGTAGTTTAATGTCTCGAAGGTGTCTTCCATTGCTCCGTGTCTTTCATCACTATAGTTGGGACCTTTGACAGTATAATCTCCTTGGTAAGCACTTACCAATCCTGCTGAAAAAACCAGCCCAACAACCACCAGTGCCAACAATCCAACCATTGTTCTTTTTTCCATTTTCTTTACCTCTTGGCTGAAATCTTTTGTTTCAACCTATAGTATCATATAGATGAAACTATACATATTAATTGTTGAAACTATCCGAACAATGCCGAAACCAAACATTACAAAACTCCAATAACATTTATAAATGATTTAATATGTATTCTTAACATGATGCCCGTACAGAATAACAGAAAAATAATTCTAGGAATCGGAATCATAATCTCTTTCGCATTATTAATCCTCTCCATCAGTTTATATTATAATTACCAACACGAGCTTAGACAAGAATCCAAATTAAGCCCCGAATTAATCAAAAGTATGTCCAATGAAGAAATAGTCAGTTTTTTAGAAGAAAGGAGAGGCACAGAATCCACCTTTCATAGTTTTTACTTATTGCCATTCATCGCATTCATCGGTTTATTAATTGGAACTTTAGTATATTATATTATGTCCGATAAAGTAATCCATCAAGAGCAATCATTGGAAAAAAATACCAAAATAATTCTTAAATTTCTTACCGGACCAGAAAGAAAAGTAATTGAGACTTTATTAGAAAACGAAGGCCGAGTTCAACAATATGAATTATCTCACTTACCCAACTTAAACAAGTTAAAAACACACCGCATACTTGTTAATCTTGAACAAAAAGGAATTATTCATAAAGAAAAATTAGGTAAAATCAATAAGATTGTTTTAAATAAGGGATTGTATAAGATATTAAAATAGAAACGAAACTAAATTTTAAAACGCTGGACAACCCATCTTTCTATTTTTTCACATCCGGAAAAATTCTAAGGGAGTGCCCATTATAAATAAGGGGTTTAATCGGTGCCCCCTAAAGAATTTTTAGGATACCAAAAATCCAGAAAAAATAACATTCATCTCTCCCACTTAACTGCGAAATTCTGGATTTTTTAGTATAACCTTATAAACCACACGCATTTTAGCATAGTCATGCCAAGATTTGAACGAAGAGACCGGAACCGAGATTCCTCAGATAAACCCTCCAGAGGAGGCGACAGAGGTAGACGAAGTTTTTCAGATCGTCCTAGAAGAGATTCCGGAAGTTATTCTGGCAGAGATTCAGGAAGAGACAGAGGTCCCAGAAGTTTTGGTGGAAGACGTGAAGTTACCAAAACCAAAGTAATTTGTTCTGCTTGCGGTTCTAAATGCGAAGTTCCATTCAAACCCACTTCTAACAAACCAGTTTTTTGTAGTGATTGTTTTTCAAAACAAAACAAAGGCGGTTCCGGAAAGTCCTCTAGCAGAGATCTTGACGTCATCAATGAAAAACTTAACAAAATCATGGCTGCTTTAAAGATAGAATAATTCTTATCTAAACAAATTTCTAAACCAATCTAAAATTATTGCGAATAATCCTTTCTTCCCTTCTCCTTTTAGCTCAAAGTAATCTGGGCACTCTTGAGGATTATCATAACAATACATATCACATTTCTCTTCCATTTCAAAATTTTCAGGATTAGAACAATCAATTCCTTCATCAAGAATCCCTTGATCTATATGTTTAAGTGAAACAATATCTTTTTCCAATACTGGTTCATCAGTTTCACCAAATGCATAAAAAACTCCTCCAAAACTACCAACATAAATACTTCCATCTTTACCAATAGCTGCAGAAGAAATTATACTATCTGATCTTTCAGAATTAGTCCATTTTACTGTTCCATCTGGATTAAAAGCATAAAAACTTGGATTTCCTCGTTCCACATTACTTGTCCCAATATAAATTGTCCCATCTGCCCCAATAGATGGTGAAGCTTCAATAAAGCCCGCAGTTTTATATTTCCATTTCACTGTTCCATCTAAATTTAAAGCATAAAAATAACTATCATCAGCACCAAAATAAAGGGTATTATCTTTTATTGAAGGAGTAGGCATTGATTCAGTTGAACTCTCTGTTTCAAAATACCATAATTTTTCCCCATTTTTTATAGCATAGACTCCTGCATACCCAGGACCCTCTTTTGCAAAAGTCCCACCATAAACAGTTCCATCATCTGCAACCATAAGGGTAGATTCTATAAATAAATGTGTATCGTAACTCCATTTCTCTGTTCCGTCTGGATTAATTGCAAAAATGGCATTTGTTTTAGTACTTGTAGGGAGAGCAGCATAAATAGTTCCATCTTTTCCTATTGAAACAGAATTAAACATATTTGTTCCAGCTTTGAAAAACCATTTTTCTGTTCCGTCTGGATTAATAGCAATTACACCTGGTCTTGGATTTGAAGAAGTCATATAAATTGTTCCATCATCTGCTATTGCGGGCGATCCCCAGT
This sequence comes from Candidatus Woesearchaeota archaeon, assembly GCA_018221085.1. Taxonomy (GTDB): domain Archaea; phylum Nanobdellota; class Nanobdellia; order Woesearchaeales; family GW2011-AR9; genus JAAOXZ01. The sequence continues at coordinate 10,486 of JAAOXZ010000068.1, read as the reverse complement.
TATCAAAAGTAAGATCGAGATGTAATCTCCATTTCTCTGTTCCGTCTGGATTAAATGCATACAAAAGCTGATCTCTTGAAGCAGTATATATTGTTCCATCTTCTGCAATTCCAGGAGAAGTTAATGTGCTAGTATAATCCGCATATCCTTGTTCTTTTTGAAGGGGGGTTCCAATTTTAGTTTTCCATTTTATCTCTCCATTATCAGGATTAAAAGCATAAAAATAACCATCATCTATTCCAACATAAACAGTTCCATCTTTTCCAATAGCCGGAGAACTTTGAATACTTGTACCGGCTTCATATACCCACTTAATTGTTCCATCAATATGACTAGTGTCATAAGGACTTACACCCGTTCTTTGATTATTTTGATTAAAACCAGGCCATGGCGAATCCGCTAATTGAGCTGCAGCCACACCAATAGTTAATAATAAAATAATTAAAAATGCCTCTTTTTTCATTTGAACAAAGCCCTCATCCAATCAAATAATTTAGTAAAAAATCCTCTTTCATCAATGGGTTCTTCATGTTGATCTTTAGGGATTTCTTTTTTATTGTCTCCCATCGGTTCACAATCCTCACAATCTCCATAAACAATTTCATGCACATATTCCGACTCATAATTTGGAGCATCTAAAGGACAAATTGTAGGATTGGCTTGTTCATTTTCATCCCACACACCATCTGGACAGGTTCCTTTTTCACCAACCCCTTCAACAGAACCTTCAGAAATATTCCCCACAATTTCGCCTTCACCAAAAGCATAAAGTTTGTTATTCCATGAACCAACATAAACAGTTCCATCGGCACCTATTGCCGGAGAAGAAACAACGTGTCCCATATCCCCATTATAATGCCATTTCTCAGTTCCATCTGGATTTAAAGCATGCATCCCATCCTCAGCTCCAAAGAAAATAGTGCCTTCTTTACCAATCGCAGGAGAAGAAATCAAAGATTCATAACCTTTTATTGTTGGAAAAGTCCATTTTATAGAACCATCTGGATTAAATGCATAAAATATTCCGTCCCATTCCCCAACATAAACAGTACCATCATTAGCTAAACCAGCAATAATACTAATGTCATTGGTAGTTTCAAAAAACCATTTCTCAGTTCCATCTGGATTCAATACTAAAAATCCCCTATATTCATGACCCAGTCCAATATAGATAGTTCCGTCAGGTGCAATTGTCGGTGAAGCTTCTGTAAAAACTTCTCTCGATCTCCATTTTTCTGTTCCATCCGGATTAATTGCTCTAATAAAACCCTCTATTTCTTCTTTTCCATCTCCCCCTTCATCTCCTCCACCAACATAACCATAAATTGTTCCATCATCTCCAATTGTTAATGAACCTGCCATATCTGCCTCAACAACAAAACGCCATTTTAATGTTCCATCCGGATTAAACGCATATATTCCCCCTATAGGCGGATCAAAATATTCACTTTCATCAGAACCCTCAAGTTTTCTTCTTGCAGATCCAATATAAATAGTTCCATCGGGAGCAATTACAGGAGATGTCCAAGTATCAGAAGTTATTGGTAACTCGTGTCTCCATTTCTCTGTTCCATCCGGATTTAATGCAAAAAATATATCTGATAATGAAGAAAAATAAATAGTTCCATCTTTAGCTATCGCAGCAGTCGATAGTATTCCCTTGTAAACCTCAAAAGTATCATCATAAAGAGGTTCACCGACATAAAATTTCCATTTTAATGTTCCATCAGGATTTACAGCATAAAAAATATTATCGTGAGCTCCAAAATAAATAGTTCCATCCTCTCCAATTACCGGAGATGTTTCAATACCGTCCCCCGCTTCAAAAGTCCATTTAATAAATCCATTAACATGACTGGTATCAACATCACTTTGCCCACCATGTTTTACTCCACCATGGTACATCGGCCAAGGAGAATCAGCTAATTGGGCCGCAACCGTACCAACTAGAAGTAAGAATATTACTAAGACAACCTCTTTTTTCATTATCAAAATAAATATTTTCCACTATATAAATATTTACTTCAGTTTCCATAAACTATAAGAACCTCTGCCCATCACATCCTTAAAATGTCATCAGAAAAAATCATAAAAATCCACCAAAAACTCTTACCGGCACCTAAAAGTGTTAGTGGATTTTTAGGATGCCAAAAAAGCCCAACACCAAAGTGTGGAGCTTTTTTACGCATATACTTTGGACACCCAGTTAATACTTACAACACCGAACAAGAAACCGACCTCAGCGCTATCATTCAACAACATTTTCCGGAATATGAAGTAGAAAATCCCAATCAACCGCACCATCAAGAAGGTTATCAAAGATGGAAAGCGGAAAAGGGCAACGGCATGCAGTATTATTTCCAAGAAGTCCTTCCTGAAATGGCTGCTGGAATATTCTTAGCCTTTGAAGATGGCATGTTAGGGGCTGGTGTTTATGGAGAAGCAGAATCCTTGCATCAAGATGGAAAACCGATTTATGAAATCAGCTTAGAAGGAAAAATATCGGAATTAGATTTAGACCCCCAAAGATTTCTCACCATTGAAGAAACCCGAGCTAGAGTTTACGGTAAAAAGGATTAGATCATGAAAAATCTGCTGAAAGTGTTCTACCACGACCTAAAAGCAGCGGTATGAGCGAACACTTTCTTAAAAAGCAGATTTTTGTGACCCTTAAAATCACAAAGTGATTTTGGGGCGCCAAAACGTGCAACGTTTTAAGCGTACCAAAAATTTCGACCCAAAGGTTGGGACATTAAACCCCATCAAAAAATTCCTGTCGAAATTTTTAAGTATAACAAAAGATTTATATGCAATACTTTCTTTTCTCCCCATAGAGGCGATAATATGAAAAAAACATTAGTTTTGTTAATAACTGTGTTCTTAGTTAGTTCTTTCGTTTTTGCTCAAGGTGGCGAGGGTATTCACGAACCAGGAACTGGTATCGAAGACCCCGAAATCAAAGAAGCTGGACAAGGAACGGGACAAGGTTTAGACGAAAATGGTGGTGAACCACTAGTTATACAAAACCAAGAACAAAAACAAATTGAGAAAGGCAGTCAAGAAGGAGAAATGATTAGACAAAAAAACCAAGAAAAACTACAGACTGGTTTGGAAAACGCCTTAACTAAAGTAAACAACGAAAACGCTCGGCAAAGACTTCAACAAAACATGGAACAATTCCAAGAAAAGTATCAAGAAAGGATGCTAAGAATGGAAGGTGTAGAAGTAGAAGAAGTTGATGAAGAAACTGGAGCAGTAACAGTAACGGCACAAGAACCCGTTAAATGGTTGGGATTTATCAATGGTAAAGCTACCAAAAGATTCCAAATGGACGGCCAAGGAAACATCAACGAGAAAGCACCATGGTATAGATTCCTATACGGCGAAGAGACTTCTGAATAAACCTATTCAGATTTTTTTTTCTTTTTTTTAAAAAATCAAAGTTTTAAATCATGAAAAATTCTCCAGTAGTGTCCAACCACGGACTTTAGTCCGTGGCTTGAACCTGACATTTTCTTTGACAGGAGAATTTTTGTGACACCAAAAACCAGAACCATTCATCCATGAGCTAAAACTTATGGTTTTTCAGTGTAAACTTTCCCAATTGCCCTCAGAACATCTTTGTTTTTTGGTTCTATGAAAAAACCTTCAAAAAGTTCCGCTTCACAGTTATCAAAGGAACCAAAATACCATAAATCTCTTAATTTCAATCCTTCTTTACCAACTGCCAAGTACATTTCATCCCCTTGCCTTAACAAAACAGCATCTTTTCCTTTATTACTGCCATAGAATTCTAATTGACCTTTTTCACTACCATCAGCAATACTCCTTAACAATTTCTTGAAAGCCTTGGCATGTTTATCTGACTCCTCAGCGTCACTAACTTCCCAAACATCACAATACTTTGTGTTGTTAGTAACAGCCATTTTTGTTCTGGTTTCTTTTATTCCGCTGTAGTCAGAACCAACTAAGACAGTATAACCAAAATGAATTGTTTTTTCTAATAACGGCAATCGCTTCTCATCAGGAGTGTTGTAATCAACCCCATTTAAAATCGCTTCACTAATTGAGTCTAAGACTGGCTTCTCTTGTTCTTCAACTACAGTTTCTAAATTATCAAAATTAGGAGTTGGAAGTACATCTGTTTTAATTGACATAGCACATCCGGTTAACGACAATGCTGCCAACATAGCATAAATTGTTTTCATTTTATATTTTACCCTTATACACCATACAATTTTAGAACTCTCTTTTATAAATCTTTTGTCAAGTTACTACTAAGAAGTTATATCATGAGGTAAAATAAAAAAAATAAAATTATTTCTTTAATCCTAAGTAGATCAATAATGCACCAATAGGTAACACTAAATGCGACCACATTAAGAATGGTTGCACAATCATTCCGGTATGATCTAAGATCATTGCTATATTAAATAATCCTAATGAGATTAAAAGACCCCAAACTAATTTTGGATTCTTTTTAAAAAGACCTTTAACCATAGCTGTTAAAACAACCAAAACTATTGTTAATAACGGCATTCCCAATGCTAGAACCATATCCATCATTTCCATAGCCATTTTTTCACCTCCTTTTTTAATGCCTCCAAAACTAAGGCAATTCTTGCTTTCCAGTCAAAGTAACGATTCCTTTCTTTAATTCTATATTAACACTAACCAAATTATTAATTACCACATCATTACCTGCTAAATAAAAAGAAATATTTCTTAATTCTTTAATCCGAGTCTTTTCCACTTCGTTAAATTCTAACACTTGGGAAGGTACTCTACCTTTCAAATGGGGATTATTTTCACCAAATAAAGCCACCATCACAGACCATAGTCCTTCTTCCTCTTTACGTGGCTTCTTACTTACAATCACACTCTTAGCTTTGAAGTTTGTCATAATCTCACTTAATAAACTCTTCTTTTTTAAATATTACTAAAAATTTTTTCAAATGTAAATAATAAGAAAGTCCGAAACCGATTATAAAAAATAAAGTAGTCCATAATCGTGATGCCCCAAAGCTGCCTAAAACATATCCAAATAGAAAACCCACTACCATCAAAATGGAAGGGAATATGGGTTCCTTAAATTTCTTAATATATAATATTCTTCCCGCTAAAAACCCCGCTAAAATCACCACAATATACACTAAAACTGTGTTGGTTATCAACAACGAAATAAAAAATCCCACTAGCACTAAGGCTAAGGCTAAGGTTTCTGCCCAAGCTTCTTGTATATATCCAACACCAATTTTCATTTTATTAATTAATTCTTTTTCCTTTATTTATCTTTCCCTATATTTCTGAACCATACAGAATAGCTATGGCTCCAGCAACTAATCCGATAATAATTCCTAAAAGCAATCCCCATCCGCCGCCAAACAGCAACAATAACGTAGATAGCACTACTATTACTACACTAACAAAATACAATCCTCGAGAACTAAAAAAGAGTCTTAATCCTTCCATTCTTGGTAAGGGCAGCACCAAACAGATAGCTAAAATTAAACTGATCATCAAACCTTTTTCAAAAAATAAAGTTCCTGGTGAAAAATAACTTCCAATTCTAAACAAAGCGGCAACAATCAAGGCCCCTAAAATTCCCCATAGACTAGCAATGCCTTGTTGTTCCATAGTGGCACCATATCTAAACTCCCCTAATCTTTGCCGTACCATGAAAGATAAACCAATACTTCCTGCTAACACCAAAGTGATGTTACCAATGCTAATAAAACCTAAAACTAGCGCTACTACTATTCCAACCCACCATACTTTGAAATCTGCTCGATAACCACAACTTAAAGCATATAATTTTTGACAGCTAACAGTACCAAATAAACTAACTCCTGCCGCCAAAGTAACTATTAATAAATTTTTCAAACCGAAGGCCACATCTAATTCTTCTATTCCCCATTCTTTAAAAGAAAAAATAAAACCAGTTACTAAAACTCCTACGATTAAGCCAATTAATTCGTGCTTACTGAATCTAAAATGCTGTTTTGTCCTAGCTACCAACTCTTTAAAACTAACCATCTTCTGTAATAAAGAAACTTCTAATGTTTTTAAAATTAATGGTGTAAAAATAATATAAATCATTAGTTTCAAAAACTATTTAAGCTCGACTCTTTATGCATCTATATGAATGATTTGCTAAAGATATTAATGGGGAACAAAAAGGTTACTATTGAGCAAGCAATTGAACTGCTTTTGGGCTGCTCTGAGAATCCTACCCAGTTTAGAGAACAGTTCGAACCCATAGATACGGGCATACATATCGCACATGCTGTCAAATCAGGAATGTGCTTCCCTTATTTTACAACCATGCAACTCCATGACAAAGCAGTAGTATTTATGCTCGAGGGGAAAGAACTTTATAATTACCCTCTTGAGGATTTTGGAAGGGACGTAGAAAAACATACTTCCTTAAAATATTTAACAGATTCTCCGTGTTTCTATTTTGATAACAAACCCAAGATTGCCGTACAAGAAGCAGAACTTGAAACAGCATCATCTAGAGAAAGGATTGGGGAGTTCTCACCTGTAAATTCTTATGATTTGGGATGCATAGTGAATGTCAACCCATACGGAATGCAAACAGAAAATCTTTCCTTACCAGATCCCATAGATTGCAAAGGAAATAAGATCATGGCCGTATGGCTTAAGACACTTGTAGGGGAAGAAGCACCTTTTCAATTAGAATCAAAACATTATAAAAGATTCGAATCTTTTTTAAAAATTCCCGGCCTACAGATTTACTATCCCATTTGCAAGTTTGGTGATCCTAAAGAAGCAGGGGAATTTGAATTAGAAAGATTTCAAAAATACCTTACTAAAAAAGTAGAGCCTAAATTAAAAAAATTGATAGATAAGTAATTAACACCGCCCTCAATTCACTTCTTCTCTAATAACCACACTTTATGGCTGCTGCCGCCTCTCTTAACTACTTCTTCAGAGAGTAATTTAAACTTACCAGAAATAGAAGGTTCCCAAGTGCCCCGACTTACCATCAAAAAAGTTCCTTTCTTCTTCAACACATAATTTGCTTGATAATATAATTCGTTTAACTTAGCTTCATCTTTTCTGGTCACTTGAAAGATTAATCTATCAACAGATCCTTCAGAAAACTTAACATCTATCTCGTCCACATCAAACTTATTTAATTCCACTAATTTGGCCACACCAGCAATCTGAGCGTTCTTTCTAGCTGCTCGAATACTCATCATACTATTATCAAAACCAACTAACGATTTGGGCGGTTGGGGGTTTTTCTGGATGGCGGGGTTTTTAAAACTCTTAAACAACGGCCATTTCTCAAAAGCAAATTCTTCCGAATTAACTTCCAAACCAGCACCAAACAATGCGGCTTCAATCAAAACCGTTCCATCTTTCACCAAACCGACCACTAACTTTTCACCACTAACAAAACTGCTCTTCCTAACCAAATAATATCCCAAATCTCCACGTAAAGAAGCCGGATTAACAAACACCCGATAACTCCGTTTATCTAACAAATAACCGCTAGAATCTAATCCGATGAAATATTTTTTACCATCGAAATAGACCAACACCGTTACATCTGGATTCTTCAAATCTACTTGGAGATCAAATCCTAACTCTTCATTCACCGCAACAAAAATTTTACTCCCGATTTCCCGACCAATTTTAAATCGTTCTTCATTCCCAGGAACACCTTCCACTTCCACCTTAAAACTACATCCTGACCAAAAGTAATCCGCCCAGCCTATAGAAAAATCAATCTTCTTTAAATCTAAAACAGTACCCAATTCCACCAACACTTTTCTAAAAGATTGCCCACGAGAGTTCAACAAAGCTAAACCAGCCTCATCGACATCACACCCTACAACTTCCGAACCTACTTTCTTACCTTTAATTTTAAATTCCGAAAGCTCTTTCAAAGTCAATTCTTCAAAACTACTTAAAATAAAAGATTTCATTCTTCCTCAACAATCTTCGCTGCAGCCACTACTGAATCCTCTCCAGACATTCTCATAATCCGCACCCCTTGGGTAGCTCTACCTACTTGAGAAATATCTTTACTTTGAATCCTAATCGCTACGCCAAATTTAGAAATTAACATAATTTCTTCTTTTCCATCTACCAACTTCACCGAAACAACTTTTCCATTCTTTTCCATTACTCGAATATTAATAACTCCTTTTCCGCCTCTGCCCACTAAACGATAATCTTCGATAGGAGTTCTTTTTCCATATCCTTTCTCAGTGATAGTTAGTATATTCTTTCCTTCTTCAGCCACAATCATCCCCACTAATCTATCATCTACTAATCTAATCCCTCTCACTCCTCGCGCTGTTCTACCCATCGCTCGTACATCCTCTTCTCTAAATCGCACTGCCAATCCATTTCTACTAGCTAAAATAATTTGTTGTTCACCATCAGTTAATCTAACTTCCACTAATTTATCTCCTGAATCTAAAGTTAAAGCAATAATGCCTCCTTGCCTAGGTCGAGAAAATTCCATCAAATTAGTCTTCTTAACTGTACCTTTCTCGGTGGCCATAAACAAATAACCTTTCCCGAAACTTTCTACTGGCACAATCGCAGTAATTTTCTCATCATTCAAATTAATCAAATTAGATAGATGTTTTCCTTTTGCTTGTCTACTTCCTTCTGGAGTTTCGTAAACCTTTAACCAGTATACTTTTCCTTTATCGGTAAAAAATAGTAAATGTGAATGGGTGGAAGTAACAAATAAGTGTTCTACAAAATCTTCGTCTTTCATTCCCGTGGCCTTGACTCCTTTTCCACCTCTTTTCTGAGTTCGATATGTATCTAAGGGAATTCTTTTAACGTAACCTTCATGAGTGATAGTTACTACTACTGTTTCTTCTTCAATTAGCTTCCCGATATCAACAGTATCTTCTCCCATTATTACCATTTTGGATCTTCTTTCGTCACCATAATTCTCTTTCATCTCCCCGACTTCACTTTTTATAATATCTAAAATTATATTTTCCGAACCTAAAATTTCTAAGTACTTTTCAATCTTGATTTTTAATTCCTCATTCTCCTTCTTGATTTTCTCTTGTTCTAGGGAAGCCAATTTCTGCAACTTCATTTCTAAAATTGCTTTCGCTTGTATTTCGGTCAAACTATACTGACCCATCAAAAATTCTTTTGCTTCTAAAACAGTTTTACTTTTCTTAATTCCTGGAATCACGTTGTCAATATTATCAATAGCGATGATTAGCCCGATCAAAAGATGGACTCTTTTCTCTGCCTGATCCAGATCATATTGGGTTCTCTTTCTAACCATCTCTTTTCGATGACCAATATAATGAGCAATTAATTCTTTTAATCCTAAGGTTCGTGGTTCATTATCAACTAACGCCAATAAATTAATACCAAAAGTAACTTTTAATCTACTGTATTTGTACAATTGATTCAAAACAACATTGGCATTAGCATCTTTTTTCAAATCAATCACAATTCGAATTCCTTCCCGATCAGATTCGTCATTAAGATTTCTAATTCCAGTTATCTTTTTATTTCGCACTAAATCCGCAATATGTTCTATTAATTCTGATTTATTAACTTGATAAGGAACTTCTTTTACAATCAATTTTTGGCCTTCTTGTTCTATTACCGACTTAATCATTACTTTCCCTCGACCTTTTCGGTAAGCATGAATTAAATTCTCTCCGCCAGAAACTTCTCCACCAGTAGGAAAATCAGGACCCGGAATAATTTTCATTAATTCTGTGACTGTGACTTCTGGTTCATCAATCACTTTAATGATTCCATCACAGACTTCTCTTAAATTGTGGGGGGGGATATTAGTTGCCATCCCTACTGCGATTCCCGAACTGCCATTAATTAACAGATTAGGAATCTTTGCCGGCAATACTAACGGTTCTTCTAAAGAACCATCAAAATTAGGTTTCCATCCTACGGTCCCCTTACCAATATCACCCAATAAATCTTCCGCCAGTTTACTCAACTTTGCCTCAGTATTATGGTTAACAAACCCATTAGCAATAAAAGAATGACAAGAGCTGTCGACTTTAATCGAATAAACTTTTTCTTTTTCTTTTAATCTTTTAACTTCTTTAATTTTATTGAAGAAATACTTGTGCCCCAATAACCACTTAATTAACCTTTTATCTGCCGGTTTTAGAATTTTAATTAACTGGGAATAATTCTTTTCTAGATTATTATAACGATTGAAATTATTTTTCTTGACAAAACTACAAGAGTAATTTTTTCTTAGATAATTATTCAAAAAAGGAATGTAATCTATCTTGCTCATCCTAGTTTTATTCATTTTCTTAACAGAATCCAATATTTCTTTCTTTCTCTTAGAAAAGAAACCAATCTCTTTTCTGAAATTATTGATATTCTCTACTCCAGGTATAATCAATCTGTAACAACCATTCCTCTTATCTACATAAGGAGACAATGTTATGATCCCAAAATTAAGCAAAACAGTCTTTAATTGTTGGAT
>JAAOXZ010000067.1 GCA_018221085.1 Candidatus Woesearchaeota archaeon | reverse complement strand
TGGTCAATCCTTCCAGAAACAACCCCTTCCCTTATCCGCTGTCTGTTTACTTCTGCTGCTGCCATTACCAATCGTTCATCGATTTCTGGGCATTGAGCATAAACTCTTTCCGTTCTTCTGATGAAATACAATCCCACTTCCCGTCGTATTCTCTGCTCTATATCCATACTTTTTATTCTGTATCTGCGTATTTAACTTTTTTGGAGAAAAATTATCTCAAACCGATAACTTTATAAAGAAATTATGACTTAAGAGTAACAACTAAATAAGGATACAAGACCAAAATGACCGAAAGAAAATATTTATTGCCACAAGTAACTGCAGATGCCCTTTTTGAGTTTAATAAGAGAATTGCAGAGGACTCAGATAAAATAGCAAATGAAACCATTGAGGGGCTTCTAAATGACACTCCTGCTTTGAGTCTTTTTTTCATTGAACATCAGAAAGCTGGAAATTACATGGGAGCAACTTTTGCTATCTCTGTTTATCAAATGCTAAAAATAGCTTCAGAACAGCAACAGTTAGGAAAACTTCCCATCATTAGTGATGGCGGCATTAGATTAGTTGGAGAGGAACTGTCTACTAAATCAAAAGACGGATTTTTTTATGAAATGATTGAACGGTTGAGAGAAGACAATAGGGTATTGGCCGTCACCTTGGATCGTCAATTAAATCGCAGCAATGATTTAAACAGCGTTATACCTGCCGTCGAACTATATCGGATGTTAGAAATAGCTGCTGAAAAAGAATTAGAAAGTTTAGTTATAGATAAGAAATACCGACAATAAAATGACCGTTAAACAAACCCTATCAAAAATATTAATTGGAGCTGGATTTCTAACTTGCTTAGCTGGTTGTGATAGCGAACCCAGAATTGAACCAAAAATTGAATCTCTAATTGAGATTAAACCAAAAAAATCAATTGTTCTTGAAGTTCCAGTTAGTAAATTAGAACTAGCCAAAGAAACATTTGATTTTGATCATGTTAAAATAACCCAGTACGCTAATTACGGTAGCGATAATATCGTGGTTGTTTTGATGGACCATCATTACCCCCATGTTACTCATGGGGCTTCTGAAAAAGCAGTGAGAAAATTAAAAAAAACGGCAAGAAAAGTGCAAAGAGAATTATATTCTACCTTGAAAGAACTCGCCAATGAAAATGAATTAAATTTTGTGGGGCTTGAAGGTTATATTGGGGAATTTTCAATGAACAATCTTCACCAAGTACCCAAAGAAAGAATATTCGTTTACAAAGAAATCCTAGAATCTGAACCCCAGTATCTGGAAAAAATTATTGATACTTTTTGTTTTGAAAAAGGACTGTGCTCTGCTGGTCGAGCATTTGAACTAAATAAGGGTCCAGAAGTTTTTACTTATGGTATGGAGGACGAGAAAATACTAGCGGAAGGAACGAGAATTTTTTTAGATTATTTAGCAGCAGTAAAAAAAGTAGGAGAATACAACCGGCGATTAAAATCTGATGAATGGCAAAAATTGAGCGAATTAGAAAAAGATAAAATTCATACTGGAGTCTGGGAATCATATCAAAAAGCAAAAAAGAAGTTTCACAAAATCACTGTCGAGAAAAGAAGTCGAGTTTTTGTTGATAACTTACTCCGGCAATATCAAGAATGGGAAAAAGAAACCAACTCCAGTAAACTAATTGTTTTAATTGCTGGCCACCTACACACAGAATCTATAGCAACGCGCCTTGATGAAGTAAAACAAACTTATGTTATTGTAAAACCGAATGGGTTGGAGTTAAACTATAAGAAGCATTCAAAAACGCCAGAGAATAACCAATAAAATGAAAATCCTAGCCTTAAGTGATATCCACGGAGATAAAGATTTTGTTAGAAAGATGGCTGAAAAAGGGGCTAAAGAAAAAGTAGATTTAGTTTTGATTGCTGGAGATTTTGTCGGTTTTGATGGTTCTGTGGATGGATTAATCGGTCCTTTCAAAGAAAAAGGCCTAGAAGTGGGAATCGTCCCGGGGAATCACGAAGGTTTAGCAGAAGTTGGTTTTCTCGTGGAAAAATATGGTATTAAGAATTTACATGGTTACATATTGAAAAAGGGCGATGTAGGAATCTTTGGTTGTGGTTATGGTGATGTGGGTTTACACCAATTGACTGAAGAAGATTTTTTCAAGACTTTAAAAGAAGGCCACGAACGTTTATCTGGAATTAAGAAAAAGATCATGATTACTCACGTCCAACCCCAAAACAGTATTATTGGTTTAGGAATATGGCCTGGCAGCTCCGGCGTTAGAAAAGCAGTAGAAGAATTACAACCAGACTTCCATCTGTGTGGTCACGTCCACGAAACCGGTGGTATTGAAGAAGTAATGGGCAAAACGAAAATCATTAACGTCGGTAAAACTGGTAGAATTATCGAGATTTAATCACATTCCCATTCCGGGAGGTAATTTACCTTTCATCTTTTTCATCATTTTATTGATGTCTTTTTCTCCTTTAAACATCTTCATCATTTTTTTACTTTGACGATATTGTTTTAATAATTCTCGAATCACTGAAACCTTAACGCCAGAACCTTTAGAAATTCTATCGATGCGATCTGCAGAGATAACATCTGGTTCTTCTAGTTCTCCTTTAGTCATGGAATCCATTACTATTTTCCATTGTCCTAATTTGTCTTCTTGAACATCCAACATCTCCTTGGGCATTTTTAATTGAGAAAAACCAGGCACCATTTCCATCAGTTTTTTCAAGGAACCCATTTTCTTTAGAGAAACCATTTGTTGATACAAATCAATTAAATTAAAATCTCCTTTCAAAAATTTCTTCCCTAGATCCTTGGCTTCGTCTTCACTAATTACTTCTTTGGCTTTCTCTAATAGGGTTTCTAAATCCCCCATGCCAATTAAACGGGAAACGAATCTTTGGGGATGAAACAAATCTAAATCGTCAATCTTCTCTCCGACCCCCACAAACTTAATGGGAGAGTTAGTTACTGCACATGCACTTAAGGCTCCACCGCCTTTAGCGGTTCCTTCTAATTTAGTTACTACTACTCCAGTTATTTTACAAGTTTTGTGAAAAGCTTCAGCTTGTTTCTGGGCTGCTTGACCTAGATCCGCAGAGATAACTAACAATCGTTCGTCTGGTTTGACTAATTTATTCAAGTCGTTTAGTTCTTTGATTAAATCATCGGACAATGCATCTCTTCCTGCAGTGTCAACTAAAACTACATCATATTTTTTAAGCTCGGATTTAAATTCTTTGTATATCTTTAAGGGATTTTTTTCTCCTTTGATACCATAAAAATCAATACCTACTTGTTTGCTTAATTGTTCTAATTGATCATAAGCTGCTGGACGCCAAGTATCTGTTTGTATTGCGGCAATTTTGTATCCTCTTTTCTTGTAAAATTTAGCTAGCTTTCCAGTAGTAGTAGTTTTTCCTGAACCGAATAAACCGACCAACATTATTTGGGTTGGTTTCTTTTCAATTTTCAGTTCGTGGGTTTCTTTTCCTAAGAAGTTAGTTAATTCTTCATAAACCACGTTAATTAGATATTCTTTTTTGGTTAAACCGGGCGGAACTTTCTCCTTGGCACGTGTTTTTATTTTTTGACTTAAATCAAACACTAATTGTACGTTAGTGTCAGAGTGTAATAATGCTCTTTGAAGGTCTTTAACCAGTTCATTGATTAGTTTATCATCTATAAAAATAGCTTTGGTTATCTTACTCAAAGTGTTCTTCAATGAGCCTCCTAGTTTTTCTAAGACCATTTTCTATCTAAAACAGGGCAGTTATTTAAATTTTATTAAGAAATGAGCCCGCAGGGATTCGAACCCCGATTAATCGGTCCGAAGCCGACCGCACTTTTTGGCTAGCGCCTAAACCTTACCGCGCAAGTATCCATTATGCTACGGGCCCATAACAAATCAGAAATCAACTTCATTTAAATATTTATCCAACAAAAGTTTTATTAACTCTTACTGCAGAATATTGCTAATGGAAAAGAAATCCTTAACTGGTTTGCTTGATCAAGAATTTAATGGCATTATGGATAAGCACCCCGAGTTCCTGCAAAAACTTATCGGTTTTACAAACTTGACCGAGGAAACTGCAAAAGAGAAGACCAAAAAGTGGTTCTATACACCCAACAGCGAACTAGACCATAAAAAGCCCATAGAGGTTTACAGAAAAGAAGGCCCAGATTCTCTTTATCACTTCTTTGAAAAACCAAATTGGGCGTCGAGTACTTAGATAATTTACCTAAATTATTCACTTTAGACCGAATAGTTTATATATCAAAAATGTTTTTATTAGTCTATAAAGTTGAGGTGATTCAAAAATGGCAAAAAAGAAGGTTAACAGATCATTAAAAAAAAGGAAAGTAGAAGTTCATCGTGTTGCTCATTATGCATTCTTTGTAGGTTTGGTCATTGCTATTGTGGCAGGATTTTTTAGATCTTATGTTGGACCAGAAGTTTTAGTAACAACTTTGGTTATCTTAGGGACTCTAGTGGGTTTGTTCAACCTTACTGCAAAGGAAACTACGCCTTTCTTACTGGCTTCGGTAGCTTTAATGTTGGCTGGTATCGTTAATCTGGGTTTAATTCCTTATGTTGGTTTGGTATTGAGATCAATCTTAAGCAACATCGTTGTCTTTGTTGTCCCTGGAGCAATTATCGTGGGCATGAAAACAATCTGGAAACTGGCTTCTGATTAATTTTTTTATTTTCTTTTTTTATTTCTTTTCCGTAAGCATTAAATAACAAAACAAAATCAATTAGATTATGTCTTCAATTACCACTTTAATTATCTTGACTCTTCTTCCGTTCTTAGAACTGAGGGCTTCTATTCCTTATGGGGTTTTTCAAACGGATCTTTCCTTACTCTCAATTTTTCTTATCTGTACCCTTACTAATATCATTTTAGCACCAATCGTCTATCTCTTTCTAGATAAGGTAGTTCACGTCTTTCTAAGAATCAAAATTCTGGATAAATGTTATCAAAAAACTGTGGAGAAAACTCAAAAGAAGGTTCATAAATACGTCGAAAAATACGGTATTCTTGGTTTGGCCTTTTTCATTGGTATCCCTCTTCCAGGAAGTGGAGTTTACTCTGGAGCCTTAGGTGCTTACTTGTTGGGATTCAAATTTAAGGATTTCTTTAAGGCCGCTATTATTGGTGTCATCATCGCCGCCATCCTAGTTATGATAATATCAACTACAGGCAATTCAATCTTTCAATTATTTATTAAGAAAATATAATTAATCCTTGGGATGGCTGTGTCCAATCCGTTTTCTCTCTTTCAAATGTTTGACGTGGTCTCTTTTTTCTTCACTTAGTTTTTTCCTTTTCAGTCTAGTTCCAGAAATTAACCTAGAAGCGTGTTCTCCTCCTAAAAAGTGCGGCATGATAACATAATTTGCTCCGGCCTTGTACATTCGTAAGGCCCCATCAATATCCGATGCCGTTACAATTATTCTGGCTCTTTTGTTACGTTCTCTTACTCTACGGATCAAACGTAAGTTATCCTCTACTCCAGGCACGGTAGAAATTAACATTTTAATCCCTTTTAATTCCATCTTCTCAATCACTTCGTCATCTTCTACGTCCCCATAGATGCAATGATAACCTTGCTTAGCTAATCGATCAATTATTTCTGGATTATAATCTACTACCAAAATCTTTTTCTTCATTTTGCTGCCAAAAGCATTCAAAACACTATAACCAATCCGATTGTATCCGCACAAAATTACTCGCGGTTTCACTTCGGTGGGAGCATACTCTATATCTTTAGTAGAGAATATATCAAAAATTTTCAAGGGAATCTCTGATATTTTATACAGCCATCCTTTATACTCAATGAAATAAGATGTTAACGTAATGGAAAATAACATTACCACTACAATTAGGGAAAACAAATCAGAAGAAACATGTCCCAATAATAATCCTTGCGTTGCGATTATTAATCCAAATTCCCCGATTTGTGATAAAGAAAGTGCTGTTAAAAAAGCAGGTTTTTTAGTGTATTTAAGTGCAGAACAGATTACCATTATTAAAAAGGGTTTGAACAAAACGACAAATAAGATAAATATTATTATGGGCCATAAAAGTTTTTGAATGACGGTTAAATTCAAAACCATTCCCAGGGAAACAAAAAATAACAAAGCGAAAAAATCTCGAAGTGGTTTAACTCGAGAAATAATATCTAGATTAGATTCCAAGTTACCTAAGGCTACTCCGGCTAAAAAAGCTCCGATAACAATTGAAAAACCCAGATAATAAAACGCTAGTGAAAAAATAAAACACACCGCCAGACTACTAATCAACAATATTTCTTGATTCTTTGCCGCAAATTTAAAAATTCGAGGGAATAAATGTTTACTACATAAAAAAGCCACTGCAAATAATGACAGAAACTTTAGTAGAGCAATTCCGAACAATGACAGAGTAAAACCATTAATTGAACCCAGCATCGATAAAGCAAAAATTGCTACTACGTCTTCTACCAATAAAATACCAATTACAATTCTTCCGTGTAAAGTATTTAACTCTCTTTTATCTGACAATAATTTCATTACCACCATTGTCGAAGAAAAAGCTAACATCAACCCAATGTAGGCGGCCTCCAAACTTAAAAAACCCAACAACAACGCCATTAAATAACCCAACACAAATAACAGAATAATCTGAATTACTCCACCTAACGTGGAAACTAAAGCTACGTTCTTTAATTTCTTAATATCAATTTCTAATCCCACAATAAATAACAAGAAAGCGATTCCAATTATTGACATGGATTCAATTAAAGAAGTATCGGTCACTAAGCCAAAAACAGGAGTCAATAAGATTCCCACCAGAACATAAGCTAAAATCTGGGGTTGTTTTATTAACTTTAAGATATAAGCCGCTACAGCTGCAACAATCACTACTAAACCTAATTGAATAAACAGTTCACCTACCACCCCTGCCATGAGAATAAGTAAACTAAATAGCTTTATAAAATTATCTTCTTTTAATTATCTGTTAAAATAACGTTAATTATGACGTTACATAAAACGAGTTGAATTACGTTGAGGGTCGTTTTTGAAAATAGTTCTATTGATTTCTTGTTTAGGTAGCTTGCTAAACAATCGTTTTAATTTAGATTTAAACCGAGGATCCTTATACTCCTCTCCAAGTATAGCGGCAGCTAATTTTTTATATTCTATAGTCGAATTAGTCTGTTTGTACATCGTACTGGGGATACTCTTCGATAATGCTTCTAAGACAGTCATATCGTGGGTTAAAACAGCTAAAACATTACAATTGGCGGCATCTTCTATCTCCTCTAAGCTCAATTCAAACTTTTTGTTATAAACTTTATTAATAATTAAACCCGCTATGGGGGTCTTTTTTTGTTTTGCTAATTTAACGGCCCGCAAAGTAGTACTTAAAGTAACGAAATCTGGGGCAGTAACGACAAACAATTCATCAGAAGAAATCATTGTTGATAAAATTTCTTCATTTAAGACCGGAGAAGAATCAATTAAAATAACGTCATAATAATTTCTTAAGTGTTTTATTTTATCTTTTAATTTAAATGGATTAATTCTGCGATGTTGTAATGCTCCGGGCATGATATGAAAGCCATGTTCTGTTTCATAAATCGCTTCATCAGCTTTGGCCTGATCATTTAAAACATGATGCATAGTTATTTCTGGATTCACTAAACCCAAATGTAAAGCTAAATTAGGGGCGGAAAAATTAGCATCTAAAAGTAACACTTTTTTATTAAATTCATTAGCTAGTGCTGCACCCAAAGCAACAACAACCGATGTTTTCCCTACGCCGCCTTTTATTGAAATTATTCCAATTATTTTTCCCATGAGTCGTATACCTCTTTTAACTTATTAAGCATATTTTTCCTACTTAAAATCTTTTCTATTTTCTTTGGTCCTTTCTTAGCTTCAAAACCATTTACTTCCTCCGATTCAACGGCGACAAGGTTTTCTTTTCGTTCAGTTCCTTGCTCAAAACCGTGTGCCCATCTTAATTTATTAAGCATGTTTTGTTTATTATAGATGCTTTCCATTCGTTTAGGTTGAATTTTG
>JAAOXZ010000066.1 GCA_018221085.1 Candidatus Woesearchaeota archaeon | reverse complement strand
GGCAGATTAGAATAAATAGTTCTGTCTCTGTCTTGAAAACCGTATTCAGTTCCGTTCCGTATAGAAGTATTTTCATCCATTGAGACACCGAGAATTTTTTATGAATCAAGGGATGATTAACACCACATCACAGGAGTATATGTGGTATTAATATCTGTAAAGAAAATAATATTCCGATATCCACTTCCTGTGTTTTGATTCATAGCTCCTAGAAAAAGTTACAGTATATATAAATTTAACTGTTCTAGAGAAAAGAAAACAAAAAGTATAAATATCACCCATTAGAACTAAACTAAAAAAGCGGTTTCTTGATGTTTAAAATGGAGATTGGAGGGTAAAAAATGACTAATATACATTATGACAATGAAGGAATAGCCAAATTACTATGGGGTGTCGGAGAAAGTATGGCAGAAGAATTAAGTAAACAACGAGGTGTAAAAATTTCCACCTATGATGGATACTATACTGAGAGTCCATCCATTGAGTCTTCACGAAAAGTTTGTTGTGTAGGGGAAAACAAAGGCACTAAGAAAAAATGGTTTGGTTTAGTTGAACAACCTATTTTAGAAAGTATGGTAATGATTGCACATGACGGCGATAGAAGATGGGAAGTAAAAGTTAAGGTAGACAGTCTAAGCGAGGGAGAACTATCTATGCTAGACACCAAGATGGCAAAAGTCAAAGAAAAGACTGGGGCAGATTATTTTATCACCTTAACTGCAGATCTTTCTGAAATTCGTAATAAACCTTATGGTACAGATTGGTGGCCAAACTAAATATTTTTAATTTTTCTTTTTTCTATTATAAATATAAACAAAAAGTATAAATACAAAAGAATATTTGTTAGGGTATTAGACAAAGAGGTGTTTAAATGGAATTAATTTTAAAGAAAAAACCGATGGGAGCCACCATCATTGAAGGTTTCCCCGGATTTGGATTAATTGGTACAATTGCAATTGAATTTTTATTAGAGCATTTAGAAACAGAAAAAATTGGTTCTATTGAAGTGGATGATATCCCGGCAATGATTGCCATTCATCAAAACAAAGTTATTGAACCAATCTCTATTCATTATAATAGAAAATACAATCTAGTTTTAATTCATGCCATCAATATTGGTAAGAATCTTGGATGGAAACTAGCCAAAGTGATCAGCGAATTAGGCAGGCAAATTAAAGCTAAAGAGATTATTTCTTTAGAAGGAGTGGGCAGTCCTAATCCACAAGAAGCTTCCAGGATATTCTATTATGCAACAAAAAAGGATAACCGGATAAAAAATGTAGAGACCTTAGCTAAGCCATTAAGTGAAGGAATCATTGTGGGTGTAACTGGGGCACTATTAGCTAAAGACATGGGGATACCGATAACAGCTTTCTTTGCTGAAGCGAAAAGCAACTTGCCAGATAGTAAAGCGGCAGCAGAAATTATTCGGGTGTTGGACTCTTATGCCGGATTAAAAATCGATTATAAACCTTTATTGAAACAAGCACAGGAATTCGAACAGAAATTGAAAGGAATTGTGTCCAAGGGTGTGAAGGCCCAGTCAATACAAGATAAAAAGCGGGCACCTAGTTATGTAGGTTAAGCATGGCGAAAACTAAAAAGGAGAGCGTGGAAATAAAGCCGGAAAAGCCGAAGGAAGGAAAAAAGTTCTTTCCTAAGTTAATGATTTTGTTCAGTTTGCTTTTGATTGTTGGAGTGGTGTTAAGTTTTTTTAATGTTTTTTCTTTTTCTAAATTAGTAATGGAAATTGGGTTATTGCTAGCTGGGTTGTGGCTGTTAAAATTAGGAATTGGAAAAGGTTTTTACGGAAAACGGAAAGAGATTATTAAGAAGTATATTTGAAGTTTCTTTTACTTATTAGCGTTTCGACTTACCAATAAATTCTCTTAAGTGGCAGTCTTCAGGAACAAATTGATCAGAAGTAGAGACTAATTCGTCTAACAGTTTTTTGATTCTATGGCCGCGGATAACGGCATCCCAGCGTTTTTGCTTTCGGAATGGTTCTAAATCTAATTTGGGTAATTTACTGGCTAGGTTTTTTTTCAAAATAGGCAATTCAAAGGCTAAACTGCCATTAATAATATAATCTGCAGTATTCATAAAAGGGATCAAATACCTTAGTTCTCCTTTTCGTACATAATGCCAATGACCCAAGGTATGATCTACCGGATAGCCTCTACCACCTTCACTTTGCGGTCGGGAATCCCTAGCCATCCTTCTCAATAACCGATTATCAGTTAATTTAACCTGTCGCCCAGTAGAATCTTGAACCATATTCAAGGTTTCAATGTAAATTTTGAACGCTTTTTCGGATAAGATATCTTCAGGAAACATTTGCGGGGAAAGGGAA
The DNA here is from genome assembly GCA_018221085.1 of Candidatus Woesearchaeota archaeon. Taxonomy (GTDB): domain Archaea; phylum Nanobdellota; class Nanobdellia; order Woesearchaeales; family GW2011-AR9; genus JAAOXZ01. The sequence goes on along the minus strand of JAAOXZ010000066.1, from coordinate 970 downwards.
TATAAGCTATCTACTACCAAAACTTCATCATCAGTTAACTGCATCCTAGTAGAAATACCATCTCGTTCTCCTTTTTCAAAACTATAAAACGGAACACTCACTTTGTTACCGGCAAATAAATTAGGTAAATGTTTTTGAATCAAGCCCAGATCCAAAGCATCGGGAGTCTCATAATCGTAATCTCCAAATTGGTCCTGAGGAATGTGTTCAAGACCTTTGTAATAGTTATCAATAGTCCAAAACTTGCATTTAAGGCCCAAACTTTCTATTCTTTCTACAACTTTGTTAGTGGTAGTGGTTTTTCCAGAACTGGAAGGTCCGGCAATGAAAACTAATCGCGAAGGATTTTTTTTGTAAGCTTCCAGAATATTATCTAATTCTCGTTCGTATTCTTGAATACTGGATTCAACCAAAGATTGATAAGCCTTAGGGTCTCCAACGATTCCATTCAAAGCAGAAATAGTAGCACAACCGTGTTTTTGGTTCCATTCTTCTATTTCTTGACATTTTTGTTCGGGTAATCCGGAAATACTAAATTGTTCCTCGGTGATGATATCATCCCTAATCGCAGTTCTACTCCAACGATAAAGGCGGTAAGCTTCCCAAACATCAACAAAAGCTTGACTTTTTAGAACATATTCTACAGCATCTTGAGCTTGTTCTACTTTAAGGTGTTTCAAGCCTTGACTAATTAGATGGTCAACTACCTGGCAGGTGAGATCTTCCGCAATATCTTGTTCGTTAGCAGATAAATAAGGTTGATAAATTTCATTGGCCAATTGAGAAGGTAATGAATCTATATCTTGTTTAAAACCGCCAGTAGAAACTGCTGCTTGATAAATCCGATCAGTTATCTTGTCAGAATCGAAACGGACTATTCTGCCATCCCGCTTCACAATGTGTGTTAACCCCATTACCATTCCCAAATAGTTAAAAGTATATAAAATTTGTGATGGAAGATGTTATTTTT
>JAAOXZ010000065.1 GCA_018221085.1 Candidatus Woesearchaeota archaeon | reverse complement strand
CCGGAAAGCAATAGTGCCGAGGATGACCATGGTCACGGCACTCACGTATCGGGAATTGCGGCAGGAAATCACAATACTTATCGGGGAGTGGCCCCAGAAGCAGGCATAATTGCCATAAAAGTATGTAATAGCGGCGGAAGTTGTAATTCTGATGATGTTATTTCCGCTATCGATTGGTGTACCAATAACGCTAGCAAATATAACATTTCAGTGATAAGTATCAGCTTGGGTGGAGATGGACCCTACAATACTTATTGTGATGACAATTCATATGGTATTGCACCGGGGATAAATTCTGCAGTAGCAGAAAATATAAATGTAGTTATTTCTAGTGGCAATAATGGATGGACCACTGGCATCAGTAGTCCGGCCTGTGTGGAAAATGCTACGCCAGTGGGAGCAGTTAATTCTGCGGATGCGGTTTCTTATAATCGAGGAGACATTTTAGATCTTCTGGCTCCCGGAGTGTCAATAACTTCAACTTACATGAACGGAGGTACTACTTCGCTATCGGGAACCTCAATGGCAGCACCACATATCGCCGGAGCAATGGTGTTATTAAAACAATATTGGAAATTGGCGTATAATCAAACATTGACGCCGCAACAAGTAGAAGATAAGTTAACGATTAAAGGGGAACCAGTGGATGATTCTGGAAGTTCAGGGAATATTTATTCTAGAGTTGATATTTTAAGAGCTATTCAACCGTTAATCACTTTTACCACCAGCAGTGTTGGTGATGAAACTAACCTAGTAGTGAATCATTCTTTAATTGAGATTACTTCTGATGTCGATTTAACCGGAGCTTGGCTAGAATGGAAACAAGATAATGAAACGGCAAGCAACATGACTATGGTTCAAATTGATGCCACTACCTTTTATTACAATGTTACTGATTTAATAGTGGGCAACTACACTTACAAAGTTTATGGGAACGATGCAGTCGATACTTGGGGAATCAGTGAGATAAGGTCATTAACAGTAAACAACGAAATCCCCAACATTACTTTTTATAACCCCTTAGATAATTCATACCACAATCAAGATTTTAATTTAAATATTATTATAACAAGTTCTCTGCTATCTTATTCAGATTACAACATACGTAATTCATCCGAAGACAAAGTACAATCTGATTCCCAGGAAGATATTAATTCGCAAATATTTACCTGGAACGATTCCATGAATCTATCTAATTTCGATGAGGGAAGTTATAGTTTAACTGTTCTTGCTGAAAATTCCTTAAACAGTTCAGCAGAAGATTCCATCACTTTTATTGTTGATAAAACAAGCCCAATTATTTTAGATGTATTTATGGGGCCAGAAATAGTTTATAATGACGGAGTAGTAGAATTTAGAATTAATGTGACTGATTCATATTTAGATGATTCTAGTGTTCTTTTAGCCTCTGATTTTTCTGGAAACTGGACTAATTATTCTATGTCCAAGGAAAACGAAAGTGAATATGTTTTCTTGTTATCTGGAGTAGACAATTTAACAAACCACCAAACTATCTTTTATCATTTTTATGCCTTGGATTCTGCCGGAAATGTAGGAGTTTCTGAAACTTCCAATTTTACAGTACAGAACAGGGAACTAACGGATGCCAATATAACTAATCCAGCTAATGGGGCTATAGTGGAATTAGGAGAAGAAATTCAATTTAGTGGAACTGCAGTAGATTTAGATGGCGATGAATTAGTTTATACCTGGGATTTTAATGATGGCAGCGATTTGGTAGTGGGACAAGGAATAACCCACCAATTTGATAGTGAAGGAGAATTTGTAGTGGTGTTGACAGTGAGCGATGGTGATACCGAAGAATTAACCAATATTACTGTTTATGTCAACGATCTTCAACCGGCAGATATCACTTCAGTAGATTATGTTAATCCAGTGCATGTAGAAAGTGATGTGGAACAAATAGTTAGTGCAGTAATTTCTGATGATTCTGGTATTCTTGGCGTGACTTTGTATTGGGATAATGTTACAAAAGAAAGTTCTTGTACTGAAGGAGAAACTTCGTGGGACTGTTCTTGGACATGGGACGTTTCTGATACGGGAGATTATAACTTTGTTATTGAAGCCGTAGATGATTCTAGTGCTAAAAATGAAGAAAATTTTACGGCTAGTTTTTCAGTGACTTCTTGTTCTGATGGGGAAGAGAATGGGAATGAAGATGGAATGGACTGCGGTGGAAGCTGTGCTGATGCTTGTGCAGAAGATACAACTACCGAAGACACAGATGATTCCCAAGATAGCAGTTCTGATGTATCAGCAGGAGGTTCTGGTGGCGGATCTAGTACGTCCGTAGAAGAATCCGTTGAAGAAGTGGGAGGAGAAAGTTTTGATATGGTTAACGAAGAAGGAGCGAAAGAACCAACGGAAGTAGAAGTAGTGACTGATGAAAATTTAGCTGGTAGTGAACTTAAAGAAGAATCTGAGGGGAAAACTTCTTTAACTGGAATGGCAGTAGGTTTTTTAAGCGGTGTTAAAAAATGGAATTCTAAAGTTGTTTTTTTAGTGGTATTAGGGGTATTAAGCATGGTATTATTAGTACTTTACCTGAAAATGCGAAGGAGAAAGTAAATTTATTGGAAACTGGCAGGCCAATAGAACACCAACACTACCCAAAAACAAAGAAACATTTATAAAAAGATTAAAACTTTTGAAGGAAAGATGAAACGAAGCAGTAGACGTTGGAAAAAGAAAGGCCAAATGAGATGGAAATGGCAAAGAAAGAAGATCAAAAAGGCCAAAAGAAGAAGGAAACTACAATCTAATTAATTCTCACTCTAGAGTTCTAAAGAAAGTTTATATATTATTTAGTTTTCCAATTTCGAATGGGGTTAAAAATTTATACGACGACAAATTGTCCGGATTGTAAAGTAGTTAAAAGCTATCTTTTAGCTATGGGAGCTAATTTTGAAGAAGTGATGGTAAATAGTCCAGAAATAGCAGCTTATATTGAAAAGAAGACTGGAACTAGGAAAGTACCAGTAATTGAAAACGGAAAGAAAGTAGTAGTGGGCTTCAAACCAGACGAAATTAAAGGATTGATTTCTTGAATTATTGGTATAACCAATCAACATCGGCTTGAATGAATGTGGCAGTGAAAAGATCTTTTAAGAAATCACTAATATCTACCACAATAACTGGTAGGGAAGAATCATTCCGAATTCTCATGGTGGCAGCCTGACTCAAAAAATTTTTAGCATCATAACTAGTGCTAAAATCAGCAAAATAATCTTTTGCGGAATCGTATTCTAATCTAAGTGCGCTCCTAATTTTTTCTGTGGCAAGGTTATCTTGGGTCACTAAAGTCTTGATTACATTGTCTCTTCTTTCTAAACAAGACAATTTTTCCCGAATAGCCTTTTTAACCAGTAAGGGATTTAATTGTCTAAAGGAATCTAATTTATAAGTTCCCAATAGATCTAACCTATTATTATTAATTGCTTCTTGGATCTCTTTTTCTAGGGATTCTAATTGCCCAATATCTTTCCGATACGCTGCCTCAAAATGCTTTCGACTATGGCCCCATTCGCGCAAGATTCCCTGTAAAAAGTCTTGAACATAGACTTCTCCAAAATCAGTCTGTTCGATTGCGCGTTCATAATCTGATTTTAAAAAATAATAAGGATTCTCTTCCGGGGGGCAATCATCCCAAGAACTAAAAAAAGTTTCTTTAGCAACCTCAGTAATATCGGCCTTCATTTCGGGATGTTCACGTAAAGTCTGTAATGCTCGACTATAATATAGTAAGCCCATTGTTTGACGGGCCATATGTTCTTGTAAATCCATATGATTTTGTAATAAGGTGACATATAAATACTTTTTTATTCTATTTTTAAGAGTTATGTAATGTAAACGTAATGTGTGCGTAATTTTATTGTGATTAGAAAGATTTAAATAAGAGTAAGCATTACTTATGCATTACTATGGTAATGCAAACAGTACAAATTAGACTAACTAGTAAGTTGGTAGAGAAATTAGAAGAATTAGTTGAGGATGGACTCTATCCCAATAAATCCGAAGCGGTACGTGATGCAGTGCGACGATTGATTCTAGAACAAGAATTGGGAGAACTAGGTGAAATGATAGAAGAAGGGAAAGCAGACGAATTACCAGAACATATCAGAGAAATTAGAGAATATTGTCATTGAATTGTTTAACTTTCATGTAACTTGAGGCATAAAGACCATACCAGTCTCAAATAAAATGGTTTAATTTTCGGAATAAGGAGGAGAACAATCTGCATTCCCCACTATGACTTCCAAAACATCGTTTTTATTTGTATATCTATCCCTTACAACTTGTGCTGGATCTTCGCGAGTTGCTATCTCACGTCCGTTTCTAGTTGGAGTGCACAATTCAATGCTCTTCTCCAAAAATAGAAAATCGCCTAGTTCTCGTTTTAACATTCCAATTACACCAACAATCATAAAACCTTCTGGAGAAGGAGCACTAGGATAACGGTCACTTAACTTGATTGGCTTTTTATAATAAACAGTAACTAAATGACCATATAAATCCTTTAGATCCTTTACCATAATCTGCAGATGCCGATTTATGATATAAACTTTTCTATTTTTGAGAAAAAATTTCTCGCTTGATGTCCTAACAGTTAAATTAATTTAGAAACCTAATCTTTTCAATATGGTTTGAGCGTTGAATTCTTCTAGCTGGGAATATTCTTGTCCTACACCTAAGTAAAGAATTGGTTTTTTGATGGTGTATGAGATTGATAAGGGAGCGCCGCCTTTTTCATCAATATCAGCTTTAGTCAGAATGGCAGCATCGATATTGATTATTTCCTGGAATTTTTTAGCTTGTTCAATACAATCGTTTCCGGTAATGGATTCGCCGATGAAAACTTTGAGATCGGGATTGGTAACTCTAACCAGTTTTTTAAGTTCGTCCATTAAATTAGTGTTGGAATGAAGTCTACCGGCAGTGTCAATAAGAACAACATCTAACTTATTTTTCTGAGCATATTTAATAGCATCAAAAGCGACAGCGGCAGCATCAGAGCCATAGTCGTGCTTGATTATTCTAGTGTTTAACTTCTGAGCATGTTCTTCCAATTGTTGAATAGCAGCAGCTCTAAAGGTGTCTGAGGCAGCTAAAACAGTTTTAAGACCATTCTGTTGGAATAAATGAGAAAGCTTAGCCACAGTAGTAGTCTTACCGGATCCGTTGATACCGAAAATTGCGATGATGAAAGGTTTGTTGTCTTTTTGTTTGATTTTGTTGATTAAATCAATAGGATCTAAGGAAAGGATTTCAGTTAGAGTCTTAGTGAGGGTTTCTTGAATCTTTTTAAGAACATCTCGAGGTAATGGTTTGTCAACTAATTCTAGTTTGAGGTCTTGTTTGATTTTTTCGATGACTTCTACAGAAACATTGTTTTCTAATAAGAGTAATTCTAAATCCCAGAAAAGTTTATCAAATTTTTCTTCAGAAATAGTTTTAGTAGTAATGGTTTGCTTTATTTTTTTGAAGAATCCTGCTTTTTCTTCTTTTGGTGGTTCCTCTTTTGTTTCTTTGACTTCTTCTTTTGGAGTGGGAGTTTCGGGTTCTGGTTCGGGAGCTTTTTCCTCAACTTCTTCCTCTTTAATTTCTGGTTGAGGTTCTTCAAGAGTTTCTTCCTTAGGTTTTTCCTCAACTGGTTCTTCTTTAGGAGTTTCTTCAACTGGTGTCTCTTCTTCAGTTGCCTTCTCTTCTTTTGGCTCTGCTTCTGCTGGTTCTTCTTTTATTGGTTCTTCTACTACTTCTTCCTTTTTCTCGGCTTCCTCTTCGGTTTTCTTAGAGAAGACAGAAAGAGCTTCTTTTAATTTATTTTTTAATTTGTTGAACATGGTTTATTGTTTATTTTCTAACTTTTGGTAAAGTTCCATGGCTTGTTGAGTTAGTTTTTGCAGTTCGGCATCAGATTCTGCCAAAGTGAGTTCCAATCCGGCTTTTTGTTTTTCTAATAAGGTAATTACTTGGGGGATTGTTTTTTCAGCAGTGGTACTGGCACCGACATTAATAATCAGTTTCTGGTTATCTTTTAAGGCGGTTTTGATAAAAATTCCAGGAGCGATAGTGGCTAGCACTTCGTTGTTTTTGGGTATTCCTTGAAGTTGTTTTAAAGCGTCTTGGGTAATTTCTAATTCGGTGAATTGTTGAGCTAAACCTTCTAACTGTTGTGAAGTTTGCTCTATTTGTTGCTGTAACATTTGAAGTTGTAAGTACTGCTGTTGCTGTGATTGCTCTTCGTCTTTGGTTTTAGCCATTTTATAATTTTTCCAATAGTTTTTTCAGGAATTCCAGATAAAGTTTTTCACTGGCCAAGAAAGGGATATCTTTAGCATGTGTACGGACAATACTGCTAAGGAAAGGAGAGTTAACGATGAGGACTTTTTTACCATCTTCCTTAACTGATTCCAGCTCTTTCTGTACCAAAACTTTCAATATATCTTTTTCTTCTGTAGTTAGTGTCATTAGGAGAATATTGGAGGAGTTTTTTATAAGATTTATGGTATCTATTGATTATTCCGATAAATATTTAAAGCGATTTTGGTGTTGGCAGTAAGATGGTAGAAGGGATACGAAGGAAAGATAACACGTTTGTTAGACAGCAATATGGGCAAGTAGGGAAGCATTCAGTAGTCAAAATCTGTGGTTGGACTAAAAAGATGATTCGCTGCGGAGAAAGTTGTTATAAACATCATTTTTATGGAATTTCTACCGGCAGATGTTTAGAAATGAGTCCTATTTTAATTTGTAATCAAAGATGTAAGCATTGCTGGAGAGACCATTCTTTATTCAGCGATCAAATGGAGTGTGTGGATAAACCAAAAGATATTATTGAGGGTTGTATTGCCGAAAGGAGAAGGTTGTTAATTGGCTTTAAGGGTTGGAGCGAAGTAGATTTGGAGAGGTTGGAAAATTGTTTAGTTCCTAAACAAGCTGCTATTTCATTAACGGGAGAGCCGTGTTTGTATCCTAAGCTGCCAGAATTAGTAAAGGGGTTTTATGATTTCGGATTTGAATCTGTTTTTTTAGTAACTAATGGCACAGTTCCGGCAATGTTAGAAAAGTTAAGTGGGTTGGAAAAGTTACCGACCAATATTTATTTGTCAGTAGAGTGGTGGGACAAAGAAAGTTATGTTGATTTTTGTAAACCTTTGGAGGAAGAACAGTATGAACGGATTTTAGAATCAATGGATATTCTGAAAGAGTTGAGTGAGCAAAAGAAGACTAAAACCGTGTTACGGATTACTTGTGTGAATGGTTTTAATATGGACCACGTGGAGCGGTTTAAATGGATTGTGGAGCGAATGCAGCCAGATTACATTGAATGTAAAGGTTACATGTTCGTCGGGATGTCACGAAAGCGAATGGAAAAAGAAAACATGCCAGACCACGTAAAAGTTAAAGAATTCGCTTCGGAGTTAGCTTCATTAATTGGTTATGCTGTTAAAGGAGACCAAGCAGAGAGTCGAGTAGTGTTGTTAGAGAGAAAATAATTGTATTCTTGAGAAACTAAAAGTTTATTAATAATTAGATTTGCTACTTTTTAAATTAACGGAGGGAAAATAATGGAAGACAAAATTATTTCGCCACAACTAGTGGTTATTGAGAGTCCTTTCAAGGGCAGCGATTGGGGGGAAACAAGAAGGAACATCCTATATGTTAGATTATGTGTTGGAGATTCTTTAAAGAGAGGAGAAGCACCGTGGGCCTCACATATTTTTTATACTCAAACTGGAATATTGGACGATAGTATTCCTGAAGAAAGACAACGCGGTATTGATGCTGGAGTTGCTTGGGGAAAAAGTGCGGATTTGAGAGCAGTTTATGGAGATTTTGGAATCTCTAAAGGAATGGAGTACGGAATAAAGGCCGCAGAAGAAATAGGTCAAGAAGTAGTGTTCAGAACATTAAGAGAAAATATGAATTTAGATGATGCGCTGAAGCAATTAGACCAAACACCACAATACATTGACATTGGAAAATTATTATTTTAATTTTTTGATAAGTAAAAAGGGGATTTAGGAAAAGAATTAAATACTCCCTTCTTTTTTTATTTTATATGGTTAGAGATTTAACTGGGAAGCATCCAGGGTATTTTGAAGCGATTCTGCAGTTGCGGGATTGTACAGAAGAAGTACGGGAATTTGCCGAAGGAGAAATCATTAGGGACGAAATTAGAGTATCTAAAGTAATAGAATTAAAGAACGGCGTAGATTTCTATTTATCAGATAATAACTTCGCTAGAAAATTAGGAAAAAAATTGCGGGAGAAATTTGGCGGAGAGATACAAACTACGGCCAGTTTATGGGGAATGAGAAAAGGAAGGGAAGTTTATCGAGTAACCGTACTATTTAGGGGATTGCATTTTAAGAAAGGAGATATGGTGATTTACGAAGGGGAAGAGTACAAAGTTAAGTTAATGAGTAAAGATATTTTTCTACAGAATGTTAAGACGGGAAAGAAAGTGCATGTCCGGTATAAAAAAATGGATCAAGTGAAGAAAAAGGAATAATTTTAGTTAAATTTAAATAATCTATTTTGGTTATTCTAGAGATAATGAAAAAGAGGTTGGTATTCTTAATAGGGATGGTGCTTTTAGCTAGTTTAGTTTTGGGTAATGGAGATCTAATTGGAAAAGAAAAACATTTGAAATTATTAGCAGTACAGGAAAACGGAGAGGAATTCAAAGGTAGTATTGCGGACTTATATTTAGAATTAAACGAAGGTTCGGGTAGAGTTTTCTTAGAAACGTTCCCCTTAACTAAAATGGATACGCAGATTAGCACTAGATTTGCTAAAGAAATGGCTTGTGATTATTTTGATCTAGATTGTGGTCGATATGATTTTATTTATACTATCAAAGCGAAATCTAATATTATTGGCGGGCCTTCGGCTGGAGCAGCTATTGCAGCATTAACCGCCATGACGGTGTTGGATCTAGATTATAATGACCGAATTGTTATTACTGGAACAATTAATTCGGGAGGAATTGTGGGTCCAGTAGGTGGTGTAAAAGAGAAATTAGAAGCAGCCTCAGAAAATGGCTTGAATAAAGTTTTGTTGTATATGGGCGGAGGTAGTTTAAAAGAAGGAAATGAAACTCAGAATTTAATTGAATTCGCTGAAGAAAATTTAAGTTTAGAGGCAGTAGAAGTAGAAAATTTAAACGATGTGTTATGGCATTTTACTGGTAAAAGATTAAAGGAAGATCAGGTGGCTTGGGAAATTAGCCCAGATTATCAAGAAATAATGAAAGGGTTATCTGATTTATTGTGCAGCCGAATGGAAGAGCTAGGCAAAGAATTAGATCAATTCGATTTAGAAGATAGTGAATTAGAAGATATTGAAGAGAAAAAAGAAGGGGCTATCAATTCTACTTTAAAGAAAGATCATTATTCTGCGGCCAGTCTTTGTTTTGGAGCAAACATTCTGATAAACGAATTAATTTATGACCAAGAGAATAAAAGTTCGGGTTGGGTAATTCAACAAATAAATAATCTGCGAAAGAAAGTGAATGCGATGGAGGACGAAGTAAAACAAGAAAAAATTGAAACTATTTCAGACTTACAAACTTTAATGATTGTCAACGAGCGATTAAATGAAGTTAAAGAAAAAATGGAGGAGTTTAAGGAAAGCGAAGATCGGCATTATGCTTTGTCTTATATGGAAGAAAGATTCTTTTCAGCAATTACTTGGAAAACTTTCTTCGAAATGGATGGGAAAACATTTGTATTAAATAAAGAAAAATTAAGAAACTCTTGTATGAAAAAGATTTCAGAAAGTGAAGAAAGATATCAATACGTATCTTTGCTATTGAATGGTTTTGGTGTGGATTATATCAAAGACAAGGTAGATTTAGCCAAGGAAAGCTTAGATACTGAAGATTATGACTTATGTTTAATGAAAGCAACACAAGCTAAAGCTGAAGCTAATACCATTCTAAGTTCTCTGGGAGTAGATGACGATAATTTTATGAAGTTCTGGGAAAGTAAAAAGAAAGCAGTAGAAAACATCATTGCCGAGAATGGTGGTGAAGGAGTTTTTCCAATACTGGGTTTTTCTTATTATCAATACGCCAATACCTTAAAAGAAACAGACCAGTATACTGCTTTATTGTACTTAGAGTACGCTTTAGAAATGAGCGATATAGGAATGTACTTTGAAGAGGAAAAAACAGCTCTGTGGGAAACCTTAGACGAATTGAATGCTAGTAAATGGTCAACCGGATTGAAAGGTTTTATGGCCGGATTTTTATTTGCTGTGGTGTTACTGGTGGGAAGAAAAATATATAAAAGACGCTTTGCTAAACGATAAATAATTAGTAAACCCCCGCAAGCCACCGAAGCGGCCTGCTGGGGAAAAAGAGGTGATAGATGTTTACTATACAAGAGTAGCAACTTATATATAAAGGTTTCGGTGAATTTAGTATTTTGGAGTAGTGAAATGACGACTTGTTATGTGTGTGGGAAAAAAGGCAATTTAAAGCATTTAGATAGAGATATCTGTAAGAAATGTTTCTTAAGGAACGTGGAGAGAAGAGTAAAGAAACATTTAGGTAGGCGGATGTTCAAGAAGGATGATAAGATTTTAGTAATTGGGGAGTTGGAGAAGGTTTTGTTAGAAAACGCAGTGAAAGGGATGCCGTTAAAGATAGTTTCTAGGAAAAAACTGCCTAAATTGATACAAGGATTTGATTATATTGTAGTGGGCAGAACGATGGATGAGGTAGGAGGAGAGTTTTTAGGCGGATTAATGAAAGGGAAGTTAATTTTGGGCGGAATGAAAAAAAAGTTTTTTAATATTTTAGAAGTGTTGACGGATGAAGAAGCCGAACAGTACGCTAAGTTGAAAGACATTAAGTTTAAAGTTTTGGGAGAAAAAGGATTTTTAGATACTTTGGGATTAAAAGAGTTGAAATATAACTTATATAAGAACATCAAAGAACTGAGGAAATTGTAAATAATTTGGCGTAATCTTTTTATAGCTGTCCTAGGATATGTAGTTTATGGCATATGAATGGGACGATAATTCTTGGTGGAATCCTTGGAGAATAATATGGACTGGGGCATTGGCATTATGTTTGGGTTTTGGAGGTGGAGTAGCATATTTATCCCATCAAGATTCTAAAAGAAAAGAAATAATGATAGAACATCAGGCTCAAGTTGAAAAAATCATTTCTCCATACAAAGAACTGGAGATATCAGAATCTCCACTAATGACTTGTGTAATTCTAGGTAGTGAAGGTAAGATTGTTAAGAATTCTGAAGTACTCCAAGGGATTCAATCCAATGATCAAAATTTAACGGTGGCAAATTCTTTGGTATATGAAAAGATCCCTAGAGATGATGACAGACCTTTTATTAGACCGGTAGATGGGGGGCAGAATATATCTCTAGAATCTAAAATAAAGATTACTGGAATCGAATATGGAAGCGTAGAAGGATGGATTCATGACCAAGTAGGATTGCAAATAATACCGGAAATACCAGATATTTTCCCACATCAGTTTAGAATAAACGGTTTGAAAATTAATGAGACGGAAATACCGCTCAAATATGTGGAAAACAGAAAACCTAGCAGTAAATTAAGGGAAGCACACCACTACTTAGATCTGCGTCGATTGGTTGAAGACGAAATTCTTTCTGAAACAGATTTTGAAGGAGATCGTTTGGAAATAATCCTTAATTCTGAGATGGAAATCGAGGAGATTGGGGCAGTTTATGAAGATAAAGTGGCAGAAATATCAGCATACGAGAATAGGGCCCCTCGTTTGAAAAGATATACTCAAAAAACAAAACAGTTTCCCTCAGAACATTATGAAATAAAACAAATTGTGGCAGGATATACAGGGGATAAAAACGATGTGTGGGGAATTATTCAATACTCCTTAGAATATACTGTCGATAGTTTAGAATATTGTAATAAAGATGAAGAAGGGAATTCAACAAATTGTCCTGGGGGAGATTATTTGCCGGTGATGGATTTGATAGACCGGAAAGCGGGAGTCTGTGTGGGATATTCTGAATTATTCATAACTATTCTACGTTCCTTTGGGGTGCCAGCGAGAGTTGCTGAAGGATCTACTACTAAACCAAATGGTTCAGAATTTTCGGGAAGACATGCATGGGTAGAAACTTATGTTCCATTTAAAGATGGAAGCTACCGCTGGATTCACATTGAACCAACCTGGGCCGATAATACTCCTAACCCCGAAGATTACATCAATTATGTTGATTCTAGATATCTTTATCATATTGACTTAGAGGTAAAACTAGATACTAGCAATCATTCTGATAAGTTTTATATATTTCAAGAACATACTTGGAAGTCTCAACCATTAAATAAAACAAATCCGGCTGATATTCAAATGCCGGCAATAGAAATTCGAGTAAAAAAAGAGGATTTAGATTAAATAAATGAAGATTGGTTTTTTTGGAATCGAGAAATGGGAAAAGAAACTATTACAGAAAGCTTTTCCTAAAGATAAGTTAGTTTTTTCTTCAGGAAAGTTGTCTGCTAAGAATGCAAGAAAGTATAAAGATCTGGACGTAGCTTCAGTGTTTGTTTATTCTAAAGTCGATAAGGAATTATTATCTGGAATGTCTAAACTGAAATTGCTAGTTACACGGAGTACTGGTTTTGATCACATTGATTTAAAGGCGTGTAAGAGTCAAGGAGTAATAGTGGGTAATGTACCAACTTATGGAGCGAATACGGTAGCAGAACATACTTTTGCCTTGATTTTGGGATTAAGTCGGAAATTGGTGGAATGTGTGGAGAGAACACGAGAAGGAAGTTTTGACTTGAAAGGGTTACGGGGATTTGATTTGCGAGGAAAAACTATTGGTGTAGTGGGTTGCGGGAACATTGGTCAACATGTAGTCAGAATGGCTTATGGTTTTGAAATGAATATTTTGCTGTTTGATGTTAAGAAAAATAAACGGTTTGCTAAAAAATATGGGGCAAAGTATGTTAGTTTTAAGAAATTGTTAAGTGGTTCGGATATAATTACTTTCCATGTGCCGTTAATACCGGCAACTAAACATCTGATTAATATGAAAAATATTAACGGAATTAAAAAAGGAGCTATTTTGATCAATACTTCACGGGGAGAAGTAGTTTCGACGCGTGCTTTGTTAAAGGCTTTACGGAAGAATATTTTGAGTGGGGCTGGTTTGGATGTGGTAGAAGGTGAATGTGAGTTGAAAGAGGAGAAAGAACTATTAAGTAAGCACTTTGCTAAAACTTGTGATTCTAGAGCGGCCTTGGAAGGAGTTCGTTTGTTAAAAATGCCTCAAGTATTGGTGACGCCACATAATGCGTTTAATACAAATGAAGCATTGATGAGAATTTTAGAAGTGACTATTGAGAATATTAAAGGATTTAAGAAAGGGAAGAAAATTAATATGGTGAAATGTTAAATGGTCATTATTGTTAAAAAAATCACCCCTAAAAGGTGTGATGTAATTCTGATTCCAGCAAAACCGTTAAATAATATGTTGGTGAGGCACGTAGCTCGAATTGGTTTGGCGCAAGGTAGAGGTAATACTTGTATCGTAACTTCTAAAAAGGATTGGAAGGGAAAGCCATCTTACAAGGAAGTAGTTAAAATATTATTAGAGACGGTAAAAAAACAAAAGATTGTAGATGGTAGAGGCAAATACGCTATTCCTCAACATTTATTCCATAATTTAAAATGTCGGACGTTTGATGCTTCAGGAGTGGCTGTTTCTAAAACGTACAATGGAAAATTAGTGATTGATTTTAAGAGGATAAAAGGCAAAGGGAAATTAGTAACTAAAGAGATTCAAAATAAATCTTATGAAAATATGGGGCCAATTGAGCGATTAAAGATCAAAAATACTTTTAAGAAAATTGAAGGAAAGTGTGAAAAAGAATTTGTTTTTGTAGTAGAACATATTCATCCAGCGCTTAATTAAATAGGAAGTTATTTTAATTCTTAGGTTTTTGGGAAGTGATGGAAACAATATTTGGTTCTCAGACTAAGGCACAAGAGATTTTGTTCTTGTTGAAGGGGGTGAAGGAGGTAGTGCGTCAGGGTTTTTACGCTTCGGAATTAGTGGATGTAAGGAAGTTTTGTTTAGAGAAAGGATTGTTTTTAGTAAAATCTAAGTTTAAAGTTTTGTTGGATGGTTCAGGATATAGTAATAAAGGGATGCGAGTTGATGTGGCGGATGAAAGAGGAATGTATCTGGTTTATATTTCTAAAGATGAGAAAAAAGCTTTGTTAGCAAGTTATTATGAATTGAAAGGGGATGATTATAATTTGGGATTAGTGTTGGGCTATCCTTCCTGCTGTGTACGTTTCTTTTGTGATAATTTTAGTTCTGTGAAGACAGATTTGGAATTAGAGTCAACTAATCTGTGGACCAATTTAAGTCAGCGTTCTAAAGATTGTGTATTGTTATCTCATTTTCCCTGTAGTTCTGAATGTCGAGAGAGTGTGGAGATGGGAAAGAAGTATTTTGCGGTGTTGGAAAAGCATGATGGGAGAAGAGCGGAAGAAGTTAAGGGATTGTTGAAAGAATGACGCCAGCGCCCGGACACGAGAGCAGATAATGCTCTGGGCCCGTGCGTGACTTCACTTTGTGACGCCAGCGCCCGGATTTGAACCGGGATATCCAGAAGGAAACAAGCTTGCAGGAAATCAAATTCCAGGCTTGCGCAATACCAGATTATGCGACGCTGGCGTATAGAAGTAAATTCGGAGCTTTTTTATAAAATTGTCGTATATTTTTCAAATTTAACTTGGTGTTTAGGATTTACAAATCCAATTTTCTTTTGAAATAAAAATAATTTATCCTTGCCATTTATTTGTAATCTGTAAAGATCATTCCAATGGTTGTTATACTTTTTAGATAAATAGATTTGGCCAACAATCCCGATGGAACTCAAGTATTCTTTTACTTGGATTAACAATGTTTTTGATATGCTAGAAAATTCAAGTCGAGGATATGAGATTCCATTATTGTTAGTCAGCACAAGGCACCCATCTGTAGCAAAATAACCTTTTATTATTTCTCTCATACTATTTAATAGATTTTGAGGTATTTTCAATTCAGTCCCCTTCTTCCCAACTGGAAAGCCCATTTCTTTGAATTTATTGAATAACAATTTATCGGAGAAATTAATCTCAATTTTTCCATAATCTGGTCTCCTGTATACTTTGACTTTCTTCCCCCTAATTTTTTCAATTTTAGGTACGATAAAATTAAAGAATTCTTCGTCAGAATAACCACAAGTGATAACAACAAAACTACCCTTCCCACAAGACGATAAACAACCATCTCCTAACAATGTCCCGTACAATAAAGCAAAATCATTATTTACCATTTTGAACACCTCCAAACTTTACGCTTATAAAAAGTTTGAGGTGTTCTAAAGGAGAAGTTATAAAACTAAATTTCTTAAAGATTAATAGAACTTTTACGTAGTCTCTTCTTTTAAATTAAAAGTGGCGGTGGCGTGATTTGAACACGCGATTTCCACGATGCACGCCAAATTTGTCATCAGCTAAAAAGCCTCAAAGCTCAAGCATTATGAGCGTGGCGTTTTAAACCAGACTAAACCACACCGCCATTTAGAAAGAAAATGTGCTGTTTTTTATAAAAATGTTGTGATTTTCTTGGCGATTTCGGACATTTCTTCTTGAGAGATATCTTTGATATTTTTAAGATCGATTAAAGTGCCGTGACCATCGTCAGGAAATCTGGGGATTAAATGAATATGGGCATGAGGAACTTCTTCCCCTAGAACGAAGGAGATAACTAAATCAGTATTGAACGCTTTTTTGAGAGCGTTAGCAATTTTGTTGGTAACTTGAGAAGACTCTTCTTCCATATCCCATACCCAACGGTAATGTTTTTTGGGAATGATTAAAGTATGTCCGGGATTCCTAGGAGTGTTATCGAGGAAAGCTAAGAACTGCTCATCTTCGTAAACTATGTCTGCAGGAATTTCTTTCTGTGCTATTTTACAAAATATGCAATCTGCCATGAGTTAATCTAAGCCTCCTCTCTTTTTGAGAGCAGTTTCTGTTTCCTTTGTATGTTTCAAATTATACTTCACATTTATCGCCATACCCTTCTTTCCTTATTTTCCTGCCCCGGAAAACCATCAGCTATTTCTTTTTACACGCAGAGGCAAGTTATAATACTTCTTTAAGTATACCAATTTCAGAGTTTAATCCACCTATTTCATAATCTAATTCTTCTAATCTTTTATTATATTCTCTTAATCTTCTATCTTCCTTTTCTTTTTTTAATAAACTCTTTTGTACTTTTTGATGTATTATGTCACAAAGATTTCTTATTTTAACCCCACTAGATTCAACAACAACAATATCCTCATCTATATCTTCAATAACCAAAGTATATTCCGCTTTTTTTGCAATCTTGACTGCATCGGGCTTTAAATCTGCACTAGGTTGGCCGTAAAATCCCTGTTCAAATGATGCTCCAGGTAATTTGCTGAGATTGAGCTCAATTTTATATTTACCCCACACAGCAGTATAAGTGTGATAACCAACAAGATTATTGCGATAATCATAAAGAAGTGCTAAATCCGATTCCCATTGAGATCCATCTAATTTTAATAATTTATCAATAAACTTCCCAATTAAGAGTTTCTTTTCTTTTTTTAATTGTTTTTTCTTAGTTTGTAGGCTTTTTTTTGTCTTTCTTCCTCTCACTGCTTCCTGTTTTCTTTGTTCTACTCTTTTTTCCAAATTTTTCATAATGGCCTCCAATGATTTTTATATTGGTGTCTTTACTTATTTATAATTATTATTATTCTGTCTTTCAATAAAAAATATAAACTAGTTAAAAATATTAACTTAGATGTTCTATTTACCAATAGATGTAGTGTAGTAAGACTAGAAAATAATTTAAACTTGGAGATTTCTGAAAGGGTATGGATAAGGGGGCTTTGTTGAGGTATTATAAGAGAAAGGACATTCAAGAGGCAATGGTAGAACATTG
>JAAOXZ010000064.1 GCA_018221085.1 Candidatus Woesearchaeota archaeon | reverse complement strand
GAAACAGCGATGCAGGGTTAAAATAAATATATCTGTTGGCTGGTCTCAAGATATGTCCATATGCAGTCCTCCCTATGGTAAACTTGATTTAGTTTAACTTTTGTGTTTCGTTTTTATTTTGTCATAATTTTCTTTTAGCCTTTACTTTGTTTTACCGTTGCCCTCGTTTATTCAAAACGTTATTCTAATCTAATTTGGATTCTTGTTTCAAGTAACTGTTTTAAGTACTCCCCATCTACAAAGCCATACTTTAGAAAAGCAAGAAGTTCAGTCCAAAGATGTTTTATGGTTATTTTCTTTTTAAAGTAACTCTTCAATTTTTGTCCGAGAACTACCAACTGATTTATCATATGTGCTATTTGTAAGGCTTGATAGTAATTCTTTGTGGCATTTAAGCTTACTTCAGAGTATTTATGTTTTAATTCGTACCCACCATTCTTTTGGTCATTAAAACCTTCGTTTTCTATTTTCCATCTCAAGCGACCAGAGAAACTTATTTGAGTAGCTGTTTTTTTTGTGATTTTTAGAGATGTTACAAAAACATATTTCTTACCGTCTTCTTCTGTTTTTATCCAATTAAGAATGTGACCTTTGTAATTTATTTCTGTGATCCATTGGTGCTTGGTCTTTTTTACTTGTTTTTTTTTGGTTGCTGAGCTTGGTCGAAGTATCGTGGTTACTTCTAATTTATTCTCTTTTTGCAATAGCATCAATAATTCTGCTTCTTCCCAAACTGAGCGTAGATTACCATTTTTTAACGTAATAATATATTCCCAGTTGTTTTTCTCACATATTCCAAAGACTGTTTTGTTCGGGTATAATCCATCTCCTACTATACAAATTGGTAAGCGTGGGAAAGACTTTTTTAACTTTTTCGATAATCTGTCAAAGGCTTTTAGCTCACAGTCTTGCTTGTCATATTCAGTATCCTCGTTTTCTATCCACTCTGTTGCAAGTGATATGGCAAGACCATTGGGTAAAACTAACTTTGCTTCAAGTACATTATGAAAGTATATCGTCTTTCCACTCTTCGAAGTTCTTGTTAAACATTTTTCACAATGTCTTTCACTGTAACTGTTTACTCCAGTTCCATCAATAGCTACTCTAAAATATTTTCCTTGTAATCGCCATTGATGAACTACTTTTTTCTCAATGAGTTCTCGTATCATTTTTGTTCTAAAGTTTTCTAACTCTTCAGGTTTTAATTTCTCCAACATATCATTAACTGTATCCATATGAGGTAACCTCATTCCAAATAACTTTTCATAGTTGGACATAAAATCATGATCACTCCTATCGTTATTGAATGAATTTCTTGAACCTTTCTTAAAGAGGAATAAATTGATTGCTCCGAACAGTAATTCCGAAATCTCATAGCCACTCTTTTTTCTATGGTCTTCTATCTTTTGTAACTCTTGCTTAAATCGTGGAAAGAAATGTTTTATTGTTTTCGGAATTGAGTTCGCCAAATCTTTAACAAGGTTTTTTACTTTGTTTTCTGACTTTTCTGTATCTTTCGATTTGTAGGGAATAGAGTGTGACATTGGTCGCCTTATGTTATTTTATCGCTAAATTAATATAAAACTCTATTTCCTCTTTTTTTACCCTTTATTATTTAACCCGAAAAATATATTCTAAATTATGTATAAAGCTTTGTTTTTTATGAATTTAAAAGTGGCTCTGAATTGCTGACAAAATTACCTACTTTCAGGTTCTTGAAATTTAAACATAATCCCAATATCTTCTCTTTTGCATCCATTAAAAT